>NZ_JAKJSQ010000039.1:0-42056 GCF_050337105.1 Aliivibrio kagoshimensis | reverse complement strand
CTATTGAAGCCATTAATGATAGAGTACATGAAATCTATTTTTGCTGTAATTTTCAGCAATTTAATGTATTTTATTAAAAGTTTGGGATGTAACGCAAAAAGAAAATGAGTTTTTAATATCAGTTGAGTTAGAATCTTTGAGTAGCATTTTTTCGTATTATGTTGAAAGTCTGTACTGAAACAAAAGTGAATAGTAAAATGTGGAGATGCAAGTTTGATTAAAGTATTCCTTGTAGATGATCATGAGCTGGTTCGCACAGGGATTAGACGTCTTCTTGAAGATGTCCGTGGAATTAAAGTAGTAGGGGAAGCTGACAGCGGTGAGCAAGCGGTAAAATGGTGCCGTGCTGAAATGGCAGACATTGTTCTTATGGATATGAACATGCCTGGTATTGGTGGATTAGAAGCAACACGAAAGATTTTACGATTTAATCCAGATGTTAAAATTATTGTGCTCACGATTCATACGGAAAACCCATTTCCTACGAAAGTGATGCAAGCTGGAGCTGCCGGTTATTTAACCAAAGGTGCAGGACCAGACGAGATGGTTAATGCCATCAGAGCCGTGAACAGTGGCCAACGTTACATATCACCTGAAATTGCCCAACAGATGGCATTGAGTCAATTTTCACCCGCGTCAGAAAATCCATTTAAAGAACTTTCTGAACGAGAATTGCAGATCATGTTAATGATCACTAAAGGTCAGAAAGTGACGGACATTTCAGAGCAGTTAAATTTAAGCCCGAAAACAGTCAACAGCTATCGTTATCGATTGTTTAGTAAATTGAACATCGGGGGCGATGTCGAATTGACGCATCTTGCGATCCGTTATGGAATTTTGGATACCGAGTCTCTTTAGTGCCAGCATCAACGACAACCTTTGATTCAAAAAGCTTTTTAAGTAGTGTGACTCAACAGCCAGGCGTGTACAGGATGTATAACGCTGAGTCTGTTGTGATTTATGTTGGTAAAGCCAAGAATTTACGCAAACGCCTTGGTAGTTACTTCCGTAGCAACATTCCTAATGAAAAAACCAAAGCGTTAGTCAGTCATATTACCCATATTGACGTCACTGTTACTCATACAGAGACGGAAGCGTTGATCCTTGAACACAACTATATCAAGCAGTACATGCCTAAATATAATGTGTTGTTACGTGACGATAAATCCTACCCCTATATATTCATCAGCCAACATCGACACCCTAGAATTTCCATCCACCGTGGCAGTAAAAAGCGCAAAGGGGAATACTTTGGGCCTTACCCTGACTCTGGGGCAGTACGCGAAAGCTTGCACCTCATGCAGAAGCTATTTCCAGTTAGACAATGTGAAGATTCAGTGTATGCCAATCGTCGACGTCCTTGCCTAATGCACCAAATTGGTCGATGTGTTGCGCCGTGTGTTGAAGGAATTATTAGCGATGAAGCTTACCGTGAGCAGGTCAGCTTTATCCGTCTATTTCTGCAAGGGAAAGATCAACAGGTAATTACTGAGTTGGTGGAGCAGATGGAGCAAGCCAGCCAAGCATTGAACTTTGAAGCTGCCGCGAAATACCGAGATCAGATTCAAGCGATGAGGCGGGTGCAAGAGCAGCAATTTGTCACCGGAGAGAGCGGTGAAGATATTGATGTGCTCGGTTTTGCCATTGATCAAGGGATGGCGTGTATTCATCTGTTAATGATTCGTCAGGGCAAAGTATTAGGTAGCCGCAGTTATTTCCCTAAAATCCCCGTTAATACGGAGAAAGAAGAGGTTTTCGCCAGCTTTCTGAGTCAATACTATTTAAGTTACTCAGAAGGCCGTACTATTCCTTCTCGGGTGGTCATTGGTGAGCACCCAGAAAGAGATGTGTTTGAACAAGCACTTACCGAACTGGCCGGTCGGAAAGTGACTCTGCAGGTTAACCCCAAAGGCATCAAAGCTCGATATTTTAAACTTGCCAATACCAATGCGACGACTGCACTGAGCAGCAAACTGAATCATAAAATGACCGTTCACCAGCGATTCAAGAAGCTGGAGAAAGTACTGGCGCTTGACGCTATTTCGCGTATGGAGTGTTTTGATATTAGTCATACCATGGGTGAAAAAACCGTAGCGTCATGTGTGGTCTTTAATCATGAAGGCCCCGTTAAAGCCGAATATCGTCGTTATAACATCACTGGGATTACTGGCGGGGATGACTATGCCGCTATGGGGCAAGTACTCGAGCGAAGGTACAGCAAACAGTTGGATGTGGATAAAATACCAGATGTGATTTTCATCGATGGGGGTAAAGGGCAACTCAATCGTGCTCACGATATTATCAGTACGCACTGGGATGATTGGCCTAAGAGACCACTGCTCATTGGTATTGCTAAAGGTACAACACGTAAGCCCGGTTTAGAGACCTTGATTAAAACCAGTGGTGAGGAGTTTTCGTTACCGAGTGATTCTTCTGCCCTTCATTTGATTCAACATATTCGCGATGAGAGTCATAATCATGCGATCAGTGGGCACCGTGCTCAACGTGCTAAAGTCAGAAAACGTAGTGTGCTTGAAGATATTGAAGGGATAGGGGCTAAACGAAGACAGAACTTATTGAAGTTTATGGGTGGGATTCAAGAGTTAAATCGAGCAACTGTTGAAGAAATCGCCAAAGTGCCTGGCATTAGCCATGCATTAGCAGAAAAAATACATGATGCATTGCAACAGAAGTGAATTTAGCGCACCATTGTAGCTATTAGAGCTGACCAATAAAAAAGCCAATACTAAGAATAATTTATTATGAAACTTTCAATACCTAATGTTTTAACATTGATTCGACTTTTCCTGATCCCTGTCTTTGTGGTGGTTTTTTATCTGCCTTATGAGTGGTCTGCAATGGCTGCGGCTGCTATTTTTTGGGTAGCAGGCTTTACCGACTGGCTTGATGGTCTTATCGCTCGAAAGTTGCAGCAAACCACTAAGTTTGGTGCCTTTATTGACCCGGTCGCTGATAAAGTGATGGTGGCAGCTTCATTAGTATTGATCACTGATTATTATCACTCACTCTGGATTACTATTCCTGCGATAACAATGATTGCGAGAGAGATTATTATCTCTGCATTGCGAGAGTGGATGGCTGAAATTGGAAAGCGTTCGAACGTAGCGGTTTCTTGGGTAGGTAAAGTAAAAACCGTTACTCAGATGTTTGCGCTGTGGGTATTAATTTGGCACCACAATGATTACATGATTTGGGTGGGGTATGCCTCTTTATACGTGGCAACTATTTTAACCTATTGGTCTATGTTCCAGTACTTATCAGCCGCTAAAGGCGATCTGTTAGACAGTAAACACCACTAAGTCGCATAAACCGGATTCAAGAGAGCGAGCTGATATAGCTCGCTTTTTTTATATTTGTGACGAGTAGAAAGAGGCATAAAGTCTGAATTATAGACGTTCTGATGCAAAATTAGCCAAACGGCACAAAATTATTAAAATAGTGTTGACTCCACTTAGTGAATCCGTAGAATGCATCCCGTACCCAAGAGGAAGCAACCAAACTTCTTATTGAGTGACAACGGCGCCTTGGCAGAGTGGCTATGCAGCGGATTGCAAATCCGTGGACCTCGGTTCGACTCCGGGAGGCGCCTCCAAAATTTGTAATAACGATTGATATTGAGAGATTGAAATCAGTCGGTATTAAGATGGTGTCTAACTAAATCAGTTACAAGCACCGCAATCCAGAATTGCGTGCCCTGGTGGTGGAATTGGTAGACACAAGGGATTTAAAATCCCTCGGCGTTCGCGCTGTGCCGGTTCAAGTCCGGCCCGGGGCACCATCTATAATGCGATACTAGCTCAGTTGGTAGAGCGCAACCTTGCCAAGGTTGAGGTCACGAGTTCGAGCCTCGTGTATCGCTCCAAACAWCRAAGCCCTGACAGCAATGTCGGGGCTTTTTTGTATTTGAGATATAGCTAATAAAAGTGTGTGTCCCTRCAAAAAGTTGATAGAGCGTAACCTTGCCAAGGTTGAGGTCACGCCTAAGACCTCGAAGATCGGGAGCCTCGTGTATCGCTCCAAACAWCRAAGCCCTGACAGCAATGTCGGGGCTTTTTTGTGCTTGAAGGAAAATGAAATTAGCACTCTGCGCGGATGATGAGGTTACGATAATTAAACAGTGTTAGGATGAACTAACAAAGCACAGTAATAATGCTTTAATTATATAATCAATAAGTTAATTCGTTTGAAGTCAGTAGGGTGCCTAATGAATAGAGTCGATCTGTTTCGTTGTTCGAGTATTGGAGTTTTACTTACCGTAATAGGGTGCTCTTCACCTGTACTAAATGAAACTGATACGCTTGTGATAGAAAACTCCTCCACCACCCAGTCCTTACAAATCGATGGGTTAAAGCACTGTAACAATGAAAATGATGCCACTATTAACGTTAATCCAGATGAACCGTTAACCGTTATTGTACATGGCTGTTTTTCATCGGCTGGGCGATTCCGTACCCTGGCAGATGTTTATAGTCTGCATGATCAACAAGCTATCTGCTTTGAGTACAATGACAGAGATAGCCTCGAGAAGGCGTCCGGTGAGTTAGTGTCTGCCTTGAATCAATTGAGCCAACAGAATCCGCAGCAGTCACTGCATGTTATCGGACATAGCCAAGGCGGATTGATTTCCCGACGGGCACTAACGGCTGAAAGAGAAGATCAAAAAGCGGTGAATACCGAACAGCTTCAGCTTACTACCGTCTCTGCGCCATTTAATGGGATCAACGCCTCTTCTCATTGTGGAATAACATCACTTCGCATTTTATCGTTAGGGATTGTTGATCTGATTTGCTATGCAGTGACTGGGGAAAAGTATCAGCAAATCCCACCGAATGTTGAGTTTATACAGCAACCGGGCAGTCTGCTCTCTTCCGTATCACAACATGTCGTGATCAAAACAGATGAGCGCAATCAATGCCGTCATGTCGATGAGAGTGGTGAATGTGTAGAAGATGATTACGTATTTAGTGTGAGTGAACAAACCAATCAAAATGTCGATGGGGCAGGGCAAGTCAGTACGGTTACTGTCGCCGCTGGACATGTGGAAATTGTTGGAAATGGGCAATCAGTACCCACGGATCTCATTACTATTTTAAAAGAAAAAAATCTTCTGGTGGATAAAAAAGGGGTTGACGACTTACAACAAGCCAGACGAATAAAAGCGCTGTATTTACCTCAGAGATAAAAAATCCCTTGAATCATGCCAACATATTGTTATTAAAGATAAAAATCATATCATTTAGATAATATATGTATTTAGTTTTCTATTGCCCTATAAAGCTTACTTATAACAGCGTAGGATCACACTACATTAGATGAGAATTAGGTTGCACTTAGGTGCATGAACATAAAAAAATATGCAACTAACAGAAAAACCATTACTGAATCACGCGTTACTTATTTCTATTTGTACACCGCAATTTAAAGGGTATGAAGCAGAAGAGTCCCTTGCCGAGCTTGCGCGTTTGGTGACAACGTTAGGATTTAAAGTTGTAGGCACTCAGTCGCAAAAACAGAACTCTACACAAAAAGTGAATGTGTTGGGTGAAGGGAAGCTGATTGAAATAGCGCGTCTCACTGGCAACAAAGGTGAGGTCGAAGACAGCTCTGGAGGTGACTACTTCCTAGATGACACGGATTTATTTGATATCCCTTCAGATAATCTACCGTCTGCCTGTGCTGATGTGGTGGTATTTGACTGCGACTTAACCCCATCTCAACTGCGTAACGTCGAGAATCAATTAGGTGTAGAAGTATTTGATCGCACTGGTATTATTATTGAAATATTCAGCCGTCATGCCCGCACCAAAACAGCGAAGTTACAAGTTGAAATGGCTCGTCTTAATTATGTCGCACCACGACTTCGTGAGACATCATGTGGCGATAGAGAACGCCAAATGGGTAAAGGTGCCGGTGAAACGACACTGGAGCTAAACCGCCGTAAAGTACGTGACCAGTTAGCCGACATTAAGCGCGAACTGGTGAGTGTTCAAGATGAAATGAAAGGGCGACGTACACAACGTTCTGACCTTTTTTGTGTTGCTTTGGTTGGCTATACCAATGCGGGTAAGTCATCGATGATGCGAGCCATTACAGGGAGTGATGTTGAAGGTGAAAATAAGCTTTTTGCAACACTTGATACGACGGTTCGCGCTTTGTACCCCGAGACACAACCTCGAATATTAGTGTCAGACACTGTTGGTTTTATTAAAAAACTGCCGCACGATTTAGTTGCCTCATTTCATTCAACCTTAGCTGAAGCGCATGATGCATCATTGTTGTTATATGTGGTGGATGCTTCAGACCCTTCTTTTCGCGCACAGTTAGATGTGGTGCATGAAGTATTGGAAGAGGTAGGTGTTGAGGATAGCCAAAAATTATTGGTGCTGAATAAATCCGATCGACTGAGCTCAATGCAACAACAAGCGCTGATGGAAGAGTTCCCTGATGCCATGATGACGTCCACACGAAATCCGGCAGACATCACTAAACTTCACAAATACATTGTGGACGTTTCAGAGAAGGGGATGATCGAAGAGGAAGTCGTTGTTCCTTATACTGCAAAAGGTATTATCGGTGAAATTCGTTCCAGCATGAGTGTGACTAAAGAAGAGTATGAGTATGAGTATATCAAGCTCACGGTACGGTCAAACTCGATTGATCTAGCAAGATTGAAAAAACGCATGCTGGAGTTGTGACCTTCTTTCGGCACCCACTAAATTGGTTTTCGGTCTGGCATTGGTAGCAATAGAACCCGATGAACATCGAATTAGAGTGTTTGCCCACAAAGAATCAACTCATATCAAATAAAGGTGCTTTTTATGTCGGTGACTCCCGCTATTCAACCACTTCCTGTCCCTCTTCATTTATCGTCGACGGTTCGTGAAGGCGAGAAAGAGGCGGCGAGAGCGCTGAATATCTCAATGTTTGACTTAATGCAGAGGGCTGGGCAGTCCGTATTCTCGGTGATTGAACAGCGTTTCAATCACGGTCGTCACATTCTGGTTGTTGCAGGAATTGGCAATAACGGGGGGGATGGCTTTGTAGTCGCTCGTTTGGCGTTGCAATCCGGTTATCAAGTCACTGTATGGCAAGTTGGCAATTCTGCTCGGCTTTCGGAAGGTGCACAGCGTGCGAAGCAGCAATTCCTCGATGTTGGAGGAGAGGTTCAATCACCACAGGCTCAAATCGATGAAGATATCGATCTTATTGTTGATGCTATTTTGGGAACGGGTATAGCCGGACAAGTCAGGCCTGATGTTCAAGGTGTGATTGATACAATCAATCAAAGCAAACGCCCCATTATCGCGGTAGACATCCCTTCGGGACTAGATAGTGACAGTGGCCGAATCTTAGGTTGTGCCATTCGAGCAACGCTCACCATTACCTTTATCGCAGTGAAACAGGGGGCCGTTACGGGGCAAGCTCGGCGTGTCACGGGTGAACTTCTGTTTGCCGGGCTGGGGGTTGATCATATCTTTACTCAGCAAAACCCAACACAGACGCTGCTCACTCACCCTGATTGGTTGAATTCTTTGTCAGAGAGAGAACAAGATTCGCATAAAGGAAGCCATGGGCGCTTGCTTATAGCCGGTGGTGCTGAAGGGATGAGTGGAGCGGCTTATTTAGCCGCTGCAGCTTCTCTTAGAGCAGGAGCTGGCCTCACTGCTGTGATTTGTCACGACTCTAGTTGCGGTGCCATACGAGGTTTGTTGCCCGAAGCGATGGTGGCAACTCAAGCACAATTAACGACTCGCTTAACGTGGTGTTCCGTCATCTGTTTAGGGGTTGGCTTAGGGCGAGATGAATGGGGGGAAACACTCTACAATACTCTCCACCACCATACGGCCAACAACGAAGACATTCCCAAACTCATTGACGCAGATGGTCTTTTTTGGCTCGCTAACAGCGACGACCAGAGCGAAAAGTGGCAGAACTTGGTGATCACCCCACATCCAGGTGAAGCAGCTATGTTATTGGATTGTGATATCTCAGAGGTTGAAGCTAACCGTTATCAAACCGTGCTATCACTGTGTAAAAAGTATCGTTGCATAACGGTATTAAAAGGGGCAGGAACCCTAATTAGTGATGGCGAAACCGTGGTTGTCTGTCATGCGGGGAATGCGGGAATGGCAACGGGTGGTATGGGAGATCTGCTTGCTGGTATAATCACCGCCTTACTCGGCCAAGGTTACACGCCGATGCGCGCAGCAACCCTAGGTACATTACTACACAGTATGGCAGCGGACCATGAGGCTCAGCAATTTGGAGAAGTCGGTATGGTCGCCTCGGATCTATTGTCATCGATTCGCTTGATGGTGAATAAGCGAGCCTTAACGATAGAGTGATACATTTTTCCTAAGCAAGTTGTGCCCTATTTCTTGCTAGGAATGTCAATTTCAACTTATTGAATATCTTTTCAGTCGATTCGGGTAATAAAGGTGTGCTCGTCATCCACAAAAGCCACAAAGCCGCCATGACCATATAAAAACACCCGACCACGCCCTTCAACTAGACAGGCAAGCTGTGGGTTCAAATCTTCTTCGTTATCTTGGCTTTGAAATATCCCAGTATCAGTTATTACGCCGTTGAGTGTAGGCAAATATCCATAAGTGCGCTTGGCTTGATCAATCAGGCTCAATTCGCTGGCGGTAGAGAAGCAAGAAGGGATCGCACCGGCTTCCTCGATAAATAGAGTTTTCAGTTCTTCAAAACCGGTAATCACCAGCCAGTCGATGTCGTTAACATGATGGATAAACATAGAGTTTCTCGATAATTCTGATGCGGAGATTCTATCACTATCAGAGGCAGAACGTAGTAGAGATTTAGTTGCTAAAGACGGTAATTCTGTGCCATTTCCGGACATTCACTCGGCCTACATAAAACACGGTTATTTCTAAATGTCACGGCAACCAATTCGTTAATTATCGCTTTTATCATTAACCTAAAGTGTGTGTCCCCCTAAAAAAGTGTTAAGATTGAATGGTGTATGTTGCTAATAAGTTACTTCCGTTGGTTTATAGAAGGGTAATGCGATGAATTTTGATTGGGTTGAGTGGTTTGGTTATCTGGCATCATTAATTGTTCTTGTCTCTTTGACGATGACGTCAATTATCAAGCTAAGGACAATCAACTTAATTGGTTGCCTTGCGTTTGCTGCTTTTGCGTACTTTATTGACTCTTATCCGACCATGCTGATGAACTTAGGTATTGCCGGGATCAATATTTATTACTTATGGAAACTCTATTCAACCCAAGAGCAGTTTAAATTGGTTGTCGCTCCAGTACATACAGAGTATTTTCAACATTTTATCTCAACCAATCAGAGTGAAATTGAGTTGCAAACCACCGCAGATGAGCTTAAAAATGCCAATACCGCCTTTTATATGTTGAGAAATAATAGCATTGCGGGTGTGCTCGCGGGCAATATAAATGCAAAAGGGGAACTGTCTGTGCTGCTGGATTTTGTCACCCCTCAGTATAGAGATTTTAAATTAGCCAACTACTATTTTGTGTCGCATCCAGAAGAGATTAAACAGCGTGGCGTTAAGACGTTAAAGGCAAAAGCGAAGACAGAGAATCACAAAGAGTATCTATTGAATATTGGTTTTACTGCTACTGATGAGTCAGAGGATGTCTATCAGAAGCAGCTGTAGAGAGTTTGTGTGGAGGTTGAAGGTTAGCCTCCATTATTTATCCACTCACTCATAACGACATTGGTACGGATTTTCTCGATGTCTCCCTGCATATCAATAAACTCGCGAATTTCATGAATGCGGCTCATTGTTTCCGCTTTTACAAAAACCACCAGATCCATATCTCCAGTAATACCACGGCATGTGATGACTTCAGGAATGTCTTGAAAGAGTGGGATCACATCTGAGCAACGCGAACATTTGTGTTTGATTTCAAAGTAGGCCGATACCCCCTCTTTTTGAGATTCACTCAGCAATACTTGATAGCCTTTGATCACATCCGTGTTTTCAAGTTTTTTTATCCTTTCCGATACCGATGATCGAGATAAGTTAACGGCCTCTGAAATGTGAGAGATACTTTGACGCGCATTTTTACGCAACTCGTTGATAATCGCTTTATCGAATTTATCCACACTGCTCCCTTATGCATAGCGTTATGTTGAAATTCCGTTATTTTGTTGGCTTGGCAGAACTATTGTTGGATATTGCCGTCACTTTGTCACCGTGTTTGTGCATATAATGACTTTATCATTAATAACGAACAAGAAGCCAATGAATAACCATCAAGGAACGATCGGACGCTGGCAGGGCGCTGGTCTAATTGCCACAACACTACTGGGGACCGGTGTCTTTATTTTACCCCAAATGACCATCGCCAGTTCGGGCAGTGGTGCTCTGTTTGCATGGGCGATACTGACGTTGGCAATCATTCCAGTAACATTTGTGTTTGGACGACTGGCCAGTGTATTTCCTCATGCAGGAGGCCCTGCTTATTTTGTCGAGAAAGCCTTTGGACGAATCATAGGAAGGACCATAGGGTTGAGTTTTTTATTGGTGATACCGTTCGGTGCTCCTGTTGCGATCATTATTACCTTTCAATTTATTAATGAATTAGTGCCGATGACAGGCATAAAAGAACTGTCTGTAGAATTGGGACTGATTGCATTAATTTTTATTCTAAATATTAAAGGCATACAGGTATCTGCTAAGTTGCAGTTTGCACTCACCATGGCCATCGTTGCGATTGTGTTGGTACTGTTTGGTGCGGTGGGCATTAATAGCGGGAGTTTATCCTCTTTGTCGTTTGAAGAGATAAGCCATGAAAGTGCAGTTTTTCGCGCTGTCGGTATCGCGTTTTGGAGCTTTTTAGGCGTAGAGGCTATCACCCACTTAGCCAATGATTTTAAACGTCCTGATAGAGATATGATCCCTGCGATGTTAATTGGTGTCACAGTAGTCGGTATGATCTATCTTGCGTGTACTTTACTGCTGTTATTAGTGCCAACCGACGCCCCTTTGGCCATGGTCGAGGTATTTGATCGCTTATTAGGGGGTTACGGTGCGGAGGTTATCGGAATTTTAGGCATCTCTGCGGGTGTTGCCACAGTGAATGTGTATACCGCCAGTGCGGCTCGATTGATGTGGTCATTCAGCTCTGAAGGTGTGCTACCGCGTTATTTTAGTACACGTAATCGCCATAACGTGCCTGTTCGAGCACTCAACGCTCAGTTGATTGGAATGTCGATTGTATTAATTTTCACCTTTTTTAGTGGTCAAGATCTTGAAGAGTTAATCAATTGGAATAATGGGGTCTTTGTTTTTATCTATTTGGCTGCAATGCTGTCGGCGATTAAATTGTTAAACAAACGCTACCTTCCCCTCATTTTTATAAGTTGTCTATTCTGCATGTTGTTAGCCTATTCCATAGGTTGGGATATGATCTTTTCTATCATTCTATTCTCTGTTATTGCCCCGTTTATTTGGTGGCAACAGAGTGTGTTAGACAGAAGAGCACTGGCGGCAGAGTGCCAATAGACTATGACTAAAAACTGGATGAAACAGAGGAAGGGATTGATGGGGATTATCATAGAGAGAGCGACCAACCAAGATATTGACCAAGTGTCGGAGTTGTTTAATCAATATCGACTGTTTTATGGTTGTGATGACCAACTTAATTTAGCCAAACAGTTTATTGCAGAGCGGATCAGCCTACAACAGTCGGTGGTTTTTTTCGCTAAAGATGAGAAGGGCGTAATGCTGGGGTTTACTCAATTATATCCGTCATTCTCTTCGGTATCTATGCAGTCTATCTGGGTGCTTAATGATCTATTTGTGGCTGAATCTGCAAGAGGGTTAGGAGTAGGAAGAGTGTTGATGGAGCGAGCAAAAGAACATGCGGCTGAAACCAAAGCAAAAGGATTGGCTCTAGAGACAGCGGTGACAAATGACAAGGCACAAGGATTGTATGAGTCATTGGGATATGAAAAACAGAGTGACTATTTTAGCTATTTTCTGAGCTTATAAAAAATGAGCTGAATCTCTTCAGCTCACTGTTTCTCAGCTAATCATTAGTTTTCATAGCTAACAACTAGTTAATAAATTGAACCGATTGCTGGCTCATCTCACCATTAATCTGTCTCCAAGTCCCTTTTGAGTTTCGATCTCTCAGCACTTCAGGAAGCAGTGCTTGCGGGAAGTTTTGATATGAGACTGGACGTAACCAGCGATAAATTGCGCCAGAACCGACTGATGTGCTACAGCTCATTGTGGCTGATGGATAAGTACCACCGTGTACCATGCTGTGACATACTTCAACGCCCGTTGGCCAACCATTGAGTAGTACGCGTCCAACTTTATCACTTAAAATACTGGTTAAGCGTTCAGCTTGGTAGTGATCCTCTTCACTGCAATGGATCGTTGCGGTTAAGTGGCCACTTAACTTCTTGCTGATGATCTCTAATTGTTCATTATCTTCACAGGTAATAACGAGTGCTTGTGGCCCGAAAATCTCATCTTCCAGAGCGGGATTATTTAGCCAATCTTGAGCAGAGACTTGATATAACTTGGCCATCACGCTGTTATCGTCAGAGTCGGCGGTGATTTTGGTTAAGTTTGGCTCCAACTCCCTCTCTTTACATAAAGCGATGTAACTCTGCTTAATGCCTTGAGTCAGAAGCGTGTGTGATTGCTGAGCAGCAAGCTGTGTTTGAGCCTGTTTAATAAATAGGTTTAATGCCTCGCCTTCGACTGCGATGATCAAGCCTGGTTTGGTACAGAATTGACCTGCACCCATTGTCATTGATTGTACAAACTGTTCAGCCAATTGAGTGGCTGAGTTTTCCAGTTGGTTTTTAAGAAGGTAGACAGGGTTCGCTGAACCTAGCTCGCCATAGAATGGAATAGGCTCTGGACGAGAGCTCGCTATGTCCATTAATAGACGACCGACTATTGTTGAACCAGTAAAACCGACGGCTTTAATGTTCGGATGACGAACCAACTCACTACCAAGTTCATTTGAAGTCCCTTGCAGTAGAGAGAACACACCTTCAGGAAGTTGACACATAGAAAGTGCATTTTTGATGCAGCGTTCTACACGTTCACTGGTTCCTGGATGAGCAGGGTGACTTTTCATGACGACCGGACAGCCAGCGGCTAATGCTGAAACAGTGTCACCACCGGCGGTAGAGAACGCCAGAGGGAAATTCGATGCACCGAATACGGCAACGGGGCCAATGGCAATATTGTGAGAACGAATATCAGGTTTTGGTAGCGGCTGGCGATCGGGATCCGCCGTGTCGATCACCGCTTGCTGCCATCCTTCACTTAATAGGTTATTTGCGAACAAGTTGAGTTGACCAATCGTACGGCCCAGTTCGCCATTAAGGCGCATTTCAGGTAATCCAGACTCAAGCATGGCGCGACTAACGATTTCAGCTCTGTTCTCTTCGAGTTGCTGTGCAATCGTCTGTAAAAAGGTAGCGCGCTGCTGACTGTTGGTTGATTTATACTCTAAAAAGCAATCTTGAGCACCTTGAGCTGCGTGATTAATTTGCAGCAGCGAGTCTTGCCTAAAGTCGCCAGTAAGCTTAGATCCATCTACCGGGTTAACGGCTTGAAAAACATTCGTAGAAGCTGTATTTACTGGGCTTGCTTGAGTTGTCGAGGTTGACATGGTTATTCCTTACGTCCAAATTCATGTATGAGTTATTTGTTACTGTATCTACTTCACTTCAAAACCAAATGCATACGGGTCATCTTCATCTACCCAAATGGTGTTGTGACCAAACACTTTTGCCCAGCCCTCTACACTTGGGTTAATCCCTTCATAACGGCCCACTTGTGCGGTGGATTCCACTCGACCTTTAAACATGCTGCCAATGATGCTTTCATGAACAAAATCGTCACCGACTTGCAGTTTTCCTTTGGCATACCATTGCGCCATTCGAGCACTGGTACCGGTACCACATGGGGATCTATCGATGGCGCGATCACCATAAAAAACGGCGTTACGGGCGACCGCTTCTGGCTGGGTTGGTTCACCTGTCCATAACACATGGCTGACGCCATTCACGGTAGGGTCTTCTGGATGGATACATTCAACGGCGCGGTCTACCGCTTGGCGAACTATTGGGCTTAACTGTAGGATCTGATCGGCACTGAAATGTTCTAACCCTTGGTAATTCTTCTGAGGATCAACAATGGCGTAGAAGTTTCCTCCATAAGAGACATCCACCACTAACTCACCCAGTGTCGGTACATTAACCACCACATCGGTGTGAGCTAAATAAGAGGAGATATTGTAAATTCTCACGGATTCAACTTTGCCATTAACTTGTTGATACTCGATTTTGATTTGGCCCGCGGGGACATCAAGAATAAGTTCACCGGGAACTTTTGGCGTAATAATGGCGTTTTCGATGGCCGAGGTGACAGTACCTATGGTGCCATGACCACACATTGGCAAGCAGCCGCTGGTTTCAATAAACAGGATAGAGGCATCGGCATTACTCGAACAAGGGGGCAATACCATCGAGCCGGACATCATAGAGTGACCTCGAGGTTCAAACATGAGCGCTTGTCTTATCCAATCAAACTCTTTTAAAAAATGTTGTCGCTTCTCACTCATGGTATTACCGATCAGTGGCGGGTATCCGCCAGCAACTAATCGAACAGGATTGCCGCAAGTGTGAGCATCAATACAAAAAAACGTTCCCTTTCTCATTTTTTATTCCTCCTTAAAATCGCATCTTTTAAAATGTAATAATAATGTTAATATACCCCATAGTATATTTTATACAATCTTATTTTGGGCGAAATGTGATGAATAGAGATGCAGAATCAGATGTGATAGTTATTGGTGGTGGTATTGTCGGTTTATGTTGCGCATACCGCTTACAAAAGAGTGGACTGAAAACTCGTCTTATAGATAGTAAAGGAGTTGCACAAGGTTGCTCGAAAGGTAACGCAGGTCACTTTGCCACAGAGCAAATTTTCCCACTTTCATCACCGGCGTTAATTCCTCAGTTGCCTAAAATGCTATTTGACCCACAAAGCCCAGTGTCGATTCGTTGGCGGGATATTTTGCAAACCATTCCTTGGATGTTGCGTTTTTTATTTAATGCCAGACCGAAACAATTTCGCAAAGCGACCACTGCACTGATCGAACTTAATAAGCACTCTATAGAGGCGTGGCATCAGTTACTGACAGAGATCGGGCAACTGCACATGCTGAAAGATGAAGGGTCAATGTTAGTATTTGAAACGGACATGGCGTTTAACAATTACCGCTCTGTTTTGGACGAACTTCTACTGAATGGCGTTGATGCCGTGGTGCTTGATGGCAATGCCGCTCGCCGAAAAGAACCGAACTTAAGCGACCAGGTTAAGCATGCGATTCTCTTTCCTAAAACCGGCCACACTATAGAGCCATTTGATTTGTGTCTTGCTATATCAAAGGCTTATGAGGATATTGGCGGAGAGATTATTATTGACAAAGTGGATGACCTCAAGGTGTCCGACTCAGGGTGTGAAGTGATCACCGCTGAAAATAATGCTATCAGTAGTGACAAGGTAGTGTTGTCCGCGGGTGTGTGGTCCGCCAAGTTAGCCAAACGTGTGACTAATATAAACGCCCCTTTACAGGCAGAGCGCGGCTACCATCTCATGATACCTAATCCCATTAAGTCGTTATCAATGGCGGTCAGTTCTGCGGAAAGAAAGTTCATCATGACGCCTATGAATGGAGGATTACGTTTGGCGGGTACAGTGGAATACGCCAATGTGGATGCAGTAGAAAACCAACACCGCTCAACGATGCTGCATCAACATGCAAGTGCACTTATTCCTGACTTATCGCAAGAGAGAGGGGAAGGGTGGATGGGACCAAGACCGTCACTGCCAGACTCACTGCCTGTGATTGATTCCACATGTGATGGACGAGTTCTCATGGCTTTTGGGCATCAGCATTTAGGCCTGACACAAGCCGCGTTTACCGCTGATCTTATCTTGTCATTGCAACAGGAACAGCCAACTAAGATTGATTTAGAACCTTACTCCATTTCACGATTTATTTAAAAAATTTGCATAAATATATTGTATACARTATAAAATGCTGATAGCTTTGTTAACGATTCATTAACATTATTAAATATTAAAACAAAAAATACGCGCTTGACCGCAGTAATGAATAAGCGTTAATTAATTTAAATGGAGAAGGTCAATGTTAAAGAGTATCAAGCTAAAGCCATACCTCTTACTTCCTGTATTTTTAGGAACTGCGTTTAGTGCTGTCAGTGCGGATAAACTGACTGTCGTATCTTGGGGTGGGTCATTTACCAAGAGTCAGGTAGAGGCGTATCACAAACCATTTATTGAAGAGACGGGTGTTCAAATCGTTTCTGAAGATTTTAACGGTGGCTTAGCAGAGATTAAAGCACAGGTTGAGTCAGGTAATGTGACTTGGGATCTTGTCTCTTTAGACAAGCCTGACATTGTAAGAGGTTGTGCTGAAGGGTTGTTAGAAACGTTTGACCCATCTTTATTACCTGCGGGTGCTGATGGAACGCCAGCCAAGGATGACTTCATTGACGGTGCGGTACATAAATGTGCGGTTAACTCGATTGTTGTTTCAACCATTTTAGCCATCAATGAGAGCCAATTTGAAGGCAAAGCTAAACCAAGCAAGATGACCGATCTTTTTGATATAAAAACATTTCCCGGTCGTCGTGGTTTACAAAAAATCCCTCAAGGTAACATGGAATGGGCACTGTTGGCAGATGGTGTAGCACCACAAGATGTGTATGCGCAATTAGAGACACGTGAAGGTCGTGATCGCGCGTTTAACAAACTGAACAGTATTAAAGAGCACGTATTTTGGTGGACAACCGGCGCTCAAGCACCACAGATGTTAGCGGATGGCGAAGTGGTGATTTCATCGGCATTTAATGGTCGTATTTCAAACGCTAAGCGTGATGAGAACCAACCATTTGCAATTATCTGGGATCGTCAAATGGGTTACATGAACGGTTGGGCTATTCCAAAGGGCAGTAAGAACTTAGAGCGCGCGGTTGAATTTGTTGTGCACTCTTCTAAAACCAAACCATTGGCAGACCAGGCTAAATACATCTCATACGGTCCGACTCGTAAGTCATCGACCATTAATATGGATAAAGATCTGCTAGACACACTTCCAACAGCACCTCAAAACTTTGAAACGGCTTTCCTAGTGAATGACGAGTGGTGGGGCGATTATGCGGATGAGTTAAACGAAGAATTTAATACTTGGTTAGCTAAGTAAGAAATAAAATTGATGGAGGCGCTGTTCAATTCTGAATTGACGCTTCCATTTTTTAAGAGTGGTATTTTTGTATAAAATATCCAATATTAGAAAAGGACTTAACATGAAAATTAATTGGAAAGGCGTTTACCCAGCAGTAAGTACACAGTTCAATGCAGACGAATCATTGAATATTGAGGCAACTCAACAGGTGATTGATAACCAAATCAATGATGGTGTCGATGGGATTATCTGCCTAGGTACAGTTGGTGAGAACTGTACATTATTACCAGAAGAGAAGAGACAAGTGTTAAAAGCCGCACATGAAGTGGTTGATGGCCGCGTTCCTTTGATTGCTGGTACTGCAGAATCAAGAACTGCAAGTTCAATTGAATACATGCAAGATGCCCTTAAGATTGGTATTGACGGATGTATGGTTATGCCAGCGATGGTTTACCGCACTTCTGAGCGTGAAACTGAAGCGTATTACTCGACGCTTGCTCAAGCCACACCAGAAATGGCAATGATGATCTACAACAACCCAGTCTCTTACGGTGTAGATGTTGGTCTGAGCAGTATGGAAAAACTGGCTGAGTTTGACAACATTGTTGCGATTAAAGAGTCAACAACCGATACCCGTCGTATCACCGAGTTGTATAACAAATTTGATGACCGTTTCACTGTATTCTGCGGTGTTGATGATATCGCTTTAGAGTCACTCATGCTGGGTGCAACGGGTTGGATCTCAGGTCTAACTAACGCTTTCCCTAAAGAGTCTGTAGCCATTTACCGTTTGGCTTCACAAGGTCGCTACGCTGAAGCTTTAGAGATCTACCGCTGGTTCTTACCACTATTGAAACTGGATACGATTCCGACATTGGTTCAGTGTATTAAATTAGCTGAGCAAGTATGTGGACGTGGTTCTGAAGTGGTTCGTGCACCACGTTTGGCTCTTGAGGGTGCAGAGCGTGACGCTGTGATTCGCCTTGTTGAAGAGTCAATGGCTTCTCGCCCAGATCTTAATAAGTACCAATAAGCTCGACTCGTTGGTTCATTGAGATGGGTAGCGAAAGCAGCTACCCATTTAATTTCAAAATTAAGAGGCAGTGATGAATAGTCAATACGTGAGTTTTAAAAAAGTACAAAAGACCTATGACGGTGAACAGCTAGTGGTTAAAAACTTCAACCTTGATATTGCAGAGGGGGAGTTTGTCACTATGTTAGGACCATCAGGATCCGGCAAGACCACTTGCTTAATGATGCTTGCGGGCTTTGAAACTGCCACTAATGGTGAAATCTTTATTGATCAAGTCGCAGTGAATAATTTAGCTCCTCACAAGCGTGATATTGGCATGGTGTTTCAAAACTATGCCTTGTTCCCGCATATGACCATTGCAGAAAATTTAGCCTTTCCACTGAAAGCACGAAAAATGAGTGCAGAGGTGATCGATAAAAAAGTCAAAGATGTTCTTGAGATGGTTGAGTTGGGTCATGTTGCAAGCCGTCGTCCTGGACAGCTTTCGGGTGGACAGCAGCAGCGTGTCGCGTTAGCACGAGCCCTTGTCTTTGAACCTAAACTGGTGTTAATGGATGAGCCTTTAGGTGCATTGGATAAACAACTTCGGGAACAGATGCAATATGAGATAAAACGTCTCCATGAAAAACTCGGCATTACCATTTTATACGTGACTCACGATCAGACTGAAGCGCTTACTATGTCCGACAGGATTGCGGTTTTCAATGATGGCGCAGTACAACAGTTAGCGAGCCCAATCGATCTGTATGAGCACCCTGAAAACACTTTTGTTGCCCAGTTTATCGGTGAAAATAATCAACTTGATGGCCATGTCGGCGAATTTAACAATGATTATTGTGTGATAAATATCTCTGGTGAGAAGGTTAAAGCCAGAGCGGTTAAGGTGAATGAGATCGGCGAAAATAGCACCTTATCGATACGCCCTGAAAAAGTGGTTGTTGACCCTGAAAGTGGCCAATACGACAATATTTTCCAAGCAAAAACTCAAGAAGTTATCTATCACGGTGACCATTTAAGATTGGTTGTTGATCTACTCGGTAATCGCAATTTTGTGGTTAAAGTTCCGAATAACTCTGATCATAAGCTAATGATAGGTGAAACAATTTCGGTGGGATGGTCAAGTCATGACTGCCACGCATTGAACGCGGTAGCAAGTTAATTTGATTTATCTAATTCAACTGAAAGCAAGGAGAGATGTATGTGCCAGGAGCTGGCGAGTTTGTCATCTGTAGTGGGTGTACAAGAGTCATTAAAAGAAGAACAAACTAAGCTAAAACAGAAGTTACAAAAAGCGGAACGACAAAAGCGTGTTCGCTCTTTGATGCTAACTCTACCAATGTTAGCCTTTATCATGGTGACTTTTGTGGTACCGATCGCTGAAATGTTGTATCGCAGTATCGACAATCCATTGATTGTAAAAAACCTACCTAACACGGTGACATCACTTTCTGAGTGGGATCAATTGAGCCTACCACCAACAGAGAGTTACGACGTATTGGCCAAAGAGCTGATCACGTTATATAAAAATAAAACCTTACCCCCTTTGGCCAGTCGACTTAACATTGAAGTGGCAGGTATGCGCAGCTTGATGATGAAAACCGGTCGTAAACTGAGCAACCTTGAAGAGATTAACGACTATCAAGCGGTGATGATAAAAATCGATAAGCGCTGGGATAATGTTGAATATTGGGGAGCGATTAAGAATTTAAGTTCGCGATTTACCCTAAGTTACTATTTGGCGGCTTTGGATTTTCGTCAAGATGCACAGGGTGATATTGTCGCTCAGCCAGAACATCGACAGGTTTATGTTGATCTTTTTGTCAAAACCATCGGTCTGTCGGCACTGATTACCGGATTATGTCTCTTATTGGGTTACCCATTAGCGTATTTATTGGCGACACTGCCAGATAGCAAATCCAATTTACTGTTGATTTTAGTTCTACTCCCTTTTTGGACCTCACTTCTTGTTAGAACGACTTCTTGGATTGTTATGCTGCAAATGCAAGGTGTGGTGAATGATCTATTGCTCTATGTGGGGGTGATTACTGAACGGATACAACTGGTACATAATACGTTTGGTACCGTTGTTGCAATGGTGCATATCCTGTTGCCGTTTATGATTCTTCCGCTTTATAGTGTAATGAAAGGGATCTCATCGGACTATTTCCGTGCAGCGCGTTCATTGGGCGCGACACCAACCGTCGCCTTTGTCAAAGCGTATATGCCACTGACGATGTCGGGTGTGGGGGCAGGGGTGCTGTTGACCTTTATCTTATCAATTGGTTTCTACATTACTCCGGCGTTAGTGGGTGGACGTAGTGGACAGATGATCTCTAACTTTATCGCCTATCACATGCAGACCTCCCTGAATTGGGGCATGGCTTCAGCACTCGGTGCCATCTTGTTACTGGGTGTTTTAGTGATGTTCTATCTGTTTAATCGAATTGTTGGTATTAATAATATTAAGGTGGGTGGCTAAGATGGCGTTACCAAAATATTGTACTCCGATGGAGAGAATCGGCTTTGCTGGTTTCAAACTTTACTGTGCAGCCGTGCTCTTTTTTCTTGTGGCGCCGATCATCATTATTGTGCCGCTCTCATTTAATGCGACGCCTTATTTTTCGTTTACTGAAGGGATGTTAACCCTTGATCCCTCTGCGTATTCGCTACGCTGGTATCAAGATATGATTGATAATCCGCAGTGGTTCGCCGCGCTTAAAAACAGTACCTATGTGGCGGTGGCGGCGACGCTTATCGCGACCATACTGGGTACGGTGGCAGCGTTGGGTTTAGCCAACAGTAAAATGCCATTTCGTAATGCGGTGCTGGCATTGTTAATATCTCCGATGATTGTTCCAGTGATTATCTCTGCAGCAGGTATGTACTTTTTCTATACTCGCTTTGGTCTGTCACAAACCTATCTCGGAATTATCTTGGCGCACGCTGCATTGGGAACTCCCTTTGTGGTGATTACCGTGACAGCAACGCTATCGGGTTTTGATCACAGCTTGGTGAGAGCGGGAGCAAGCTTAGGGGCAACCCCCGTATATACTTTCTTTACGGTGACTTTTCCTTTGATACGACCTGGGGTGATTTCGGGTGGATTGTTCGCGTTTGGTACTTCATTTGATGAAGTGGTGGTGGCGCTATTTATCACCGGGGTTGAACAGAGAACGGTTCCTCGGCAGATGTGGTCGGGCATCCGTGAACAGATCAGCCCAACCATCTTGGCGGTGGCCAGTGTGTTAATTTTGATGTCAGTCATGTTACTGCTGACGTTAGAGCTGCTAAGACGTCGTAATGCCAGGTTAAGAGGGTTGAGTTAACGCCGATTTACGATATTGACTGCATGAAGAACTCATGCAGTTTAACAATATTAATGTTTGAATCTTGTCCCTCTGGATAAACCAGATAGTAGTCTTTACCTTTGGCCAGAGTCTTGTCAAACAGTTGAATTAACCGGCCGTTTTTTATGTCATCTTCTAAGACTGAAATTCGGCCAAGTGCAACCCCATGACCTTCCATTACCGATTTCATTAATGAGCTACTGTCATCAATGATAGGCCCACGCTCTGTATTAATATTTACCTTCGCTTGTTTACCCCAAAGGTTCCAGTCATTGCGGCTATCTTCATGCAAAATGGGAACGTTGATCAGATCGGATGGGGTTGTAATGCTAACTCCTTTACTCAGTAACAATGGGCTACACACAGGAGCCAGATCCCCAGAAAGGAGTTTTTTAGAGATAAGTCCCGGCTGCTGTCCATCACACCAACGAATGGCTAAATCGGCTTCACCGCTGGTGAGATCGGCAAAATCCAAACTGTGGTGCAGTCTCAAGTCAATATCAGGGTGCTGTTTCCAGAACTTGTGTAGCCGTAGCACTAACCACTGTGTAGACAATGCGGGGGTTAATGAGATGGTTATGGTGGATCTTTTGCCTTTGGATTTAATTTTATCTGAGGCTTGGCGGATAATATTGATAGATTGAGCGACACTTTCATACAGCGTGGCGCCGTCTGTCGTTAGTTCAAGCTTTCCTGGTAAGCGAGTAAACAACTTGACGCCCAAATTCTCTTCCAGTTTTTTAATTTGTTGACTAATCGCTGGTGGAGTCACGCACAATTCATCAGCCGCTTTAGTGAAGTTCATAAAATAGGCCGCACGTTCAAAAAAGACCAATGACTTAAAGGGAGGCAGTGCACTCATTTCGCAGCTCTTTGTAGTAACAAAACGTTACAGTAACACTGCTGTTGATAAATAAATAAGAGATAAACAGTAAAATGCCATATGGATCATCTCCATACGGCATTGCTTATTGTGTTTTTTCTCTGTGCTATGGATTATTTAGCGATGGATAAACCCGTTGCTTTTGCAATCTGATCAGCGGCTTTATCCAGTGCTTTTTGCGCATCAGGATACTCCCCTGACAGCACTTTTCCTTGAGTAAAAATATAGATGTCCTTGGCTTCAACCGAGTAAGGCGTGCTGGCCACAACAGGAATATCATCCAGAGTATTGAGCATGAGCTCCCAGACTTTTTGACCTCCCCAGTAAGGTTGGTCGCTATGAACATAGTTATCTTTAGTTGCCGGAAGATAGGAAGGAATCAACCCCCCTTTAAGCATGGCGATTTGATTACCTTTGTTAGCTAATGCAAATGTTATAAATTCATAGGCGATCTTTTTATGTTTGCTGTTATTGGGTATGGCAAGGGCAGAGCCACCATTGTTAGACGCTCGCACTCCGCCCGGTTTTGATGCGGGCATTAACTGCACTCCCCATTTTCCCGATTGCTCAGGCATAAAGTCTCGGATTGATCCTTCAAACCATCCTCCATATAGGGCGGTAGCAGCTTTGTTGGCACGTAGACCTTGTAGTTTTCCATCCCAGTCACCATTGCCAAGCAGATCGTTTTTCACCATTTTACTTAAGGTTTGAAGTGCATTGACACAACCAGGTTGGTTAATAGTGATTTGAACCTCACTGCCTTCATTTTTAAAGTAGCTACAGCCATTCTGCCCCGCCATCATAGAGAACCAGTTATCCCCTGAAGCGTGATTGGTGAGGGCCATTTTGACCTTGCCATCGTAAGCAGATTTCATCTTTTCACCCGCTGAGATGTAGTCGTCCCAGGTTTTGATATCGTCTGCTTTTATTCCGGCTTTTTCATACATATCACGGCGATAGAACAACACAACAGGACCTGAATCCCACGGCATCGCATAGACATTGTCACCCTTTTGTAATTCTGACCATTTGAATGAGGCAAATTGGTTGCGGTACTCTTCAATGCCAAACTCATTCAATGTGGTGAAACAGTTGGGGAAACTGTGCCAGTAACGCTCTGCCGCCTGGTTTTCTAAAGTGAGTATATCCGGTAAGTTAATGCCTCCAGCAGAGCATCCGGCTAACGCTTGGTCATAGATCTGTTGTGGCCCCATGTCGATGACTTCAACATTAACCCCTGGGTGCTGTTTTTCAAATTCAGGAGCCAGCGCTTTTAGTGCATCAGCGGCTATATCCCAACTCCAAACTTTGATGGTTTCATCTGCCTGAGCAAAATGAGAAAAACTCAGTGTTAAACAGAGTGTGCTTAACAGTGTTCTTTTATTCATCTTCATCGTGTTCCCTTTTATGTGTGAGTGAATATCCGATGTCGCGTTGTGAGAGGTTACTTAACTGCGCCTGCAGTAATGCCGGCGATCAATTGACGCTGTAAAATTAAAAATAGGAGTAAAAATGGCAGTGACATCATGACGACGCCAACCATAATCATGCTCCAGTCAACTCGGGCAATACCCAGTAGAGTACCCATGGCAACCGGGGCGGTGAACATAGTGCTGTCGGTGAGTATCAGTAACGGCCACAGGTAATCATTCCACGCAGTAAGAAAAAGAATGATGGCTAACGCTGCCATTCCAGGCCTCACCATGGGAAGCGCGATTTCAAAGAATATTCGGCTCTCACTGGCACCATCTACTCGGGAGGCATCTAACACCTCTTGAGGCAGTGATAAGAACATTTGACGCATAAAGAAAACGCCCAGTGAGTTGGCTAAATAGGGCAGTAATACCCCGATATAGCTGTTGGCCATACCAAGATCTCGAGCCACCAAGGTGCATTGAGGAATAACAACCGCCATCATCGGGATGGTTAAGGTGCCAATGATCAATGCAAAAGCCACTGTTTTGCCTTTAAAAGAGAATCGAGCGAGAGCGTAACCGGCTAAACTGGTTAAGATCATCGACAGAAAGGTAAAAGTACCTGCTACGATCACGCTATTGGTGATAGCGGTAACAAAGTCCATTTTCTCATTCAAGTTGGTAAAGTTATTAATAAATTCAGTGCCTAAACCCAGCGGAGGTGGACTGGCATAAATGGCACTCTCATCGTGACTTGAAAAGACTAACATCAACCAGATTGGTGCCAGCCATAGCAGTGCCATCAGTAACATCATTAGATGCAGAATTACGCTTTTTATCAGCTTGTTTACTTTGTGTTTACTGGCGCTGGTAAAGCGGCTATCGGCAGAGGGGTGGGTCTCTATCTGCTCCATGTGCGTCATCTCCTTTACTTTTTACCCAGCAATTTAACTTGCAGGCTGGATGTGATTACCGCTAAGAAAACCACCACATAAGCAATGACCGAGGCGTAACCAAAGTTGAAGCTTCGAAACCCTTGGTTATACATATAATTACCCAGCATGGTGGTACTGCCACTTGGTCCTCCGGCGGTAATTAGGGCAGGTTCACTAAAGAGTTGTAGGCTGCCAATAATGGAGAGGACTAAGCAGAATAGGATCACTGGTTTGAGTTGAGGCAGCGTAATATGAAAAAACTGTTGTACTTTTGATGCGCCATCTAATGAAGCAGCTTCGTATTGGTCTCGGGGAATGTTCTGCAAGCCAGCCAATAAAATGATGGCATTGTAGCCAGTCCAACGCCAAGTGACTGCCATAATGATGACGGCCATGGCGCTAGTAGGCTCATACAACCAATTGATGGGTTCAAGGCCAATCACATCAAACAGTTTATTGACCGGACCTAAATCAGTATTAAACAGCAAACGAAAGATGGCGGAATAGGCGACTTCACCCACCACAATCGGGGCGAAAAATGCAAAGCGAAAAAAACCTTTTAATCTGAGTTTTTGTGACGCTAGAATCACTGCGAGTAGGGTGGCAATAACCAACATTAATGGGGTTTGCAAGCAGACAATCCATAACGTATTTTGTAGCGCTTGCCAAAACTGAGGATCGAAGAGCACGCGTCCCCAGTTGGCGGTCAGATCAAAATGCCATGGAAAGCTTCGGGTATTCATAACAGTTAAATAGAGTGAATACCCAATCGGCCACAACCAAAATAGCGTGAAAATGGCGAAGTAAGGGGCTATGAATTTATAGGGAGTAGAGCGTTTCACTAGACTCATGCTAATGCTCCTTATGCGATGGCTGCGAGAAACTGTTGGTCTGGGAAAGGGCGTGGAATAGCCTCTCCATCCCCAGTAAAAAGGTAACAATCCTCACCTGAAAGACGGATGTAGATCTCTTGTCCCGCCTGACAGGCAATTAAATTCTCTGTTGATATGGTCAATGGCGTGTCTTGGCCCGTTTTCACATACAGCATTGCATTGCCTCCCAAGCGCTCTAATACCCCGACAGTGCCTAATAAGACGTTCTCTTGAGGCGTGGTCTCTACCATAAGGTGCTCTGGTCGAATACCTAATGTCAGAGCATCGCCAATAGCACAGTTGTGGCCTGGTTGAACGGGAATAGTCGTTTGGGTTTGGGAGTAATTTTCTGTAACAGTCACCGTGGTGTGAGAAATGGCGGCAACGGTAGTGCTTAAAAGGTTCATGGTGGGTGAGCCTATGAAGGTGGCAACGAAAAGGTTCGCAGGTTGATAGTAGAGCTCTAATGGTGAGGCGGTTTGCTCAATCGCCCCATCTTGCAACACAACAACGATGTCAGACAGGGTCATGGCTTCTATTTGATCGTGAGTGACGTATACCATTGTGGTATCGAGCTCTTGGTGCAGTCTGACTATTTCCATTCGCATGGTGACTCGCATTGAAGCATCGAGGTTTGATAGTGGTTCATCAAATAGAAATACGTCCGGCTCACGCACAATCGCTCGTCCAATCGCAACCCTCTGTCTCTGACCTCCAGAGAGTTGGCTAGGTTTACGGGATAGGTAGGACTCAAGCTCTAGGGCTTTGGCAACCGCGGTGACACGCTGCTCAATATCGGCTTTACTTTTTTTCGCTAACTTTAAACAGTAACCAATATTTTGCGCAACCGTCATGTGTGGATAGAGTGCATAAGATTGAAACACCATTGAGATGTTTCGTTGGGCAGGGGGAAGATGTGAAATGGCATGGTGACCCGTTGAGATCTCTCCTGAGTTAATCTCCTCTAAGCCTGCAATGCAGCGTAAGAGAGTCGATTTCCCGCAACCTGACGGGCCTAAAAAACTGACAAACGATTTATCCGGTATCTGTAAATCAATCTCTTTGAGTACTTCGGTTTTACCGTAACTTTTTGATAAATTACTGATGGTGAGACTGGCCATTTCTACCTACTATAAATAATTCTTCTTGCTCTATTGTTGCGATGAAATGTCCGCAATTACAATTAACAAAATATTATCTATGGGTAAGTTTTTCTATGGGTATCGAAGCGAGTGTGAGGTTCAAAAGGGACGGGGGAGTGTTGCCGCGCGGAGAAATAAAAAAAGGCCACATTAATCGGCCTTTTTATGTTGCTGTTATTTCATACTTCTATTTATCGCTAGGTTCGTTTTGTTGCAATAACAAGTCTCTAATAGCATGACCAGCTTCAATAATATGCTTTCGTAACAGCTCTTTTGCACCTTCAACATCTCGTTGCTGACAAAGCTCAAACAGCCGATGGTGTTCACTTTCTGCTTTTTTGATGCCAGTCGTAAATAGCAACTGCATACGAATATAGCGGTCACACTTGGTGTTTAAGCTATAAACGATGTCCATAGATTCTGGAAGGTTTGCCGGTTGATAAAGCGCTTTGTGGAAGTCGTAATTATACGCACTCCACTCTTCAATATTGGTACCGCTCTCGACCGCTTGTTCGAAGTTTAATTTCACGGTTTCGATATTGGCTAAATCAATATCCGTCATATTAACGATGGCACGCTCAAGCACGTAACACTCAAGAATTGCCCTTAGCGCAAACAATTCATCAATCTTTTCGGGTGAAAGCTCAGTAACGGTTGCCCCTTTATGGGATTCAAATTGCACCAATCCCTGGACTTCCAATTGCATTAACGCTTCTCTTACTGGTATTCGACTTACTTCCAACTCTTTCGCAATGGCATCCTGCCTTAGTGGCTGGCCTGCTTTAAATTCCCCTGATAGAATTTTAGTACGAATGGCTTCTTCAACGATTTGGGTTCGGGTTTTGAAAACCAGTCCTTTCTTTGAGGACATAAAACCGCTCCTTGTTCTTATTATATTATATGCAATTCATTATCTATTCATAATGTGAATTGTAAAGCGTTTGTGAGTGAAACTTTGAAATACTCATTCAGATAAGAATATAAGTTGTGATTATGAACGTCTTTATGATAAATTCTCGGCAACTCTGCGCATAACAATCTCTTTACTGAGTTATGCATCAATATTTATGTAGGTACTAGTGTGTTTGAGCAAAGATACTAGTAGACGGGAAATATAGTGTTTGAAGGACACTCATTTTAGGAACCCAACCATGAAGACATTTGCCCAAGAAATCTTAAACTTCTGCCTGACCGAAGACCGCATTATTACTGAGCCTTGAGTTCCTCTCTTAATATCTCGAAATAACATTTTATAAATTTAACAATAATTGCCATATGTATGGTGATCTATTTTTGTCATCTATTGCGCCCGAAAACCATCAACTCATCTCTCATGTGTTGATGGTTTTACGTTGCCATTGATTCTTAATATCAATGATAAATGACAACAGTAGGGTATTAATTGGATAGGCTCCATGAACAATATTAATGACTTAGACAAAATGACACACACTTTAGATGTGCCTGTTGTTAATGGGTTATATAACCTTGAACCGGATCAAACACTCCTTAATCAGCAACAGAATGAATCGGATGTTCGTTCGTATCCAAGACGCATTCCTATTGCTATCGAAAAGGCGTATGGCGCACTGATAGAAGATACCCGTGGTCAGTTATTTCTTGACTGTTTAGCTGGAGCGGGCACCTTAACGCTGGGCTATAACCATCCGGAGATAAATCGCGAAATTAAAACGCAGCTGGATTCTGGTCTGCCGTACCAAACGTTAGACATCACAACGCCAGTCAAAGATCGATATATGCGTGCGATATTAGATTTCTTACCCACAGAGTTTGCCAGAAACGCTTGTATTCAGTTCTGTGGACCTTCTGGAGCCGATGCCGTTGAAGCGGCGATCAAACTGGCTAAGCAGACGACCGGACGAAATACCATGGCGGCATTTCACGGCGCATACCACGGTATGACAAATGGCACGATGGCGATGATGGGTAACCTCAGCACCAAAGCGCGACGTCAAGGTTTGATGGCTGACGTTCACTTTTTACCTTTCCCTTATCGTTTACGTTGCCCCTATGGGTTGAGTGGGGATGAAGGGGCGAAGCAGAGTCTGCGTTATATCGAGAGAATGTTGTGTGACGATGAGAGCGGAGTGCAAAAACCTGCTGCGATTATCGTTGAACCTGTCCAAGGCGAAGGTGGAGTGATTCCTGCTCCCGCATTTTGGTTACAAGAGTTACGTCGGATTACCAAAGAGCAGGGGATTCTATTAATCTTTGATGAGATCCAGTGTGGCATCGGTAAAACTGGATATAATTTTGCATTTGAAGAGTCAGGGGTTACCCCCGATATTCTCTGCCTTTCAAAAGCTGTGGGTGGCGGTTTGCCAATGTCACTGTTGGTGTTTGATAAATCGATTGATACTTGGTTACCTGGTGAACACACTGGAACGTTCCGTGGCAACCAGTTAGCCATGGCCACAGGAGCAAAAGCGTTAGAGATAATCACTCGTGATGGGTTAACTCAATATGCGCAAGAGGCAGGACACTATTTTCAACAAGGGTTGGAAAAAATAGCGAGTCAAACCAGCTGCATTGCTGAGGTACGTGGTAAAGGCTTAATGCTTGGCATGGAAATAGTCAAACCTTGCGGTGCACGTAACAAGTTTGGTGAGCCGGAGGCTGATCCTGATCTAACCGCAAATATCCAAAGAGCGGCACTAGAGCGTGGGCTGATTATTGAGAAAGGCGGACGTCAAGGCTCAGTGCTTCGCCTGCTCCCCCCTTTGATCATCAGTTATGAGCAGATAGACTTTGCCCTTGATGTGATTGAGCGTGCGATCGACTCCTTAGTGGATAATCAAACCAATGCGAATATAGAGATGCCATCACTTGGTGATCATCACCCGTGGCATCATCACTTTATTCAAACTTCAGAAGGTGGTGCGGATAACTTTGAATCGGCGCTAAACCAGACCACACAAGTATTAAAATCGGTCTTTGAAGGGGCGACACAACCCTATTCAGGACTCGAACCGCAGCAGTTGCAGACATTGATCAATGAGCTGGACCTTGATGATGTACAGATGCCTCTTGAAACCGTGATTGAACAAACGGGTGAGTTAATTGCCCGTAACTCTATCATTGTTCAGCACCCTAATTGCATTGCGCATTTACATACTCCTCCACTCTTGCCTGCGGTGGCAGCGGAAGCGTTTATCAGTGCCCTGAATCAGTCAATGGACTCTTGGGATCAGGCCAGTGCGGCAACCTATGTTGAACAAAAAGTGCTGGACTGGGCGTGTGACACGTTTAAGTTAGGCGCCAAGTCTGACGGAGTGATGACCAGCGGGGGCACACAAAGTAATTTAATGGGCCTTTTACTTGCTCGTGACTGTGCGGCGGAGCAACTTACCGGTCACAACATTCAAAAGCAGGGTTTACCTGATTACGCGGGTAAAATGCGAATCCTCTGTTCAGACAAATCTCACTTTACGGTACAAAAGTCAGCGTCGTTGATGGGGCTGGGTGAACACTCTGTGGTTTGCGTTGATACTGATCTGAATGGCACCATCAAACTGGATGCTCTATCGACCACCATTGCCAACCTGAAGTCTGAGGGTTTGCTGCCGTTTGCGTTAGTGGCAACGGCAGGCACGACCGATCATGGTGCGATTGATGACCTTGCATCAATGTCCGACATTGCCGAGCAGCAAAAGCTCTGGTTACACGTTGATGGTGCCTATGGTGGAGCTTTGATGCTTAGCAGTCATAGTGCTCGATTAAAGGGGATAGAGAAAGCAGATTCGATCAGTGTTGATTTCCATAAGCTGTTTTATCAGCCAATCAGTTGTGGGTCGATTCTGCTCAAAGATAAGAAGCACTTTAAGTACTTTTTACACCATGCGGACTACTTAAATCGCGAACATGATGAACTGCCAAATTTGGTGGACAAATCCATCGCGACGACTCGACGTTTTGATGCCTTGAAAGTCTTGATGACCATGCAGTGCGTTGGGCCTAAACAGTTGGGTGAAATGTTTGACCACCTGTTAATTCAGACCAAACAGATAGCCACATGGGTTGACCAAAGTAGCCAATTTGAACTGTTGGCTGATCCGTCTCTCTCTACTGTGCTGTTTAAGTATGTCGGCAGCGAGGGCAATCAAAGCGTCGGGCATATTGATGAGATGAACCGATTAATAAGAACAGAAGCGTTAGTGAAAGGGATCGCGGTGCTTGGTGAAACCACCGTAGCAGGCCGCTCTGCACTGAAATTAACCATTTTAAATCCTTGTTTACGTTTAACGGATTTTGAATCACTGTTTAATGGAATACTTGCGTTGGCTCAACAGATTGAAACCAACGGCAACACACAAATTATATAAGGAAAAGAGATGTCTATTTTACAAATTGGTGCTGGTGGCGTTGGTTGGGTTATTGCTCATAAAGCGGCGCAAAATAATGATGTATTAGGGGATATTACCATCGCCTCTCGCACACTCTCTAAGTGTGACAAAATCATCCATTCGATTAAAGGGCGTAATAACCTAAAAGACAGCAGTAAAAAGTTAGAGTCACGCCAAGTTGATGCTGATGATGTTTCTGCATTGGTAAGCTTGATTGAGGAGCTGCAACCGGATTTGGTGATCAATGCGGGGCCTCCGTGGGTTAACGTCGCGATCATGGAAGCCTGTTACCAAGCTAAAGTCTCTTACATGGATACGTCGGTCGCGACCGATCTATGCAGTGAAGGGCAGCAAGTACCTGAAGCGTATGATCCACAGTGGGCTTTCCGTGAAAAGTTCGCTCAAGCAGGTATTACGGGCATTTTAGGTGCGGGTTTTGATCCTGGTGTAGTAAGTGTTTTTGCAGCTTATGCCGTTAAACACCTGTTTGATGAGATTGAGTCAATTGATGTCATGGATGTGAATGCTGGTGACCATGGCCAAAAATTTGCGACTAACTTTGATCCTGAAACCAACATGCTTGAGATCCAAGGAGACTCATTTTACTGGGAGAACGGTGAGTGGAAACAGGTGGCTTGCCATACTCGTATGCTTGAGTTTGATTTTCCTTTAGTTGGTTCACAAAAAGTGTACTCAATGGCGCACGACGAAGTGCGTTCTATGAAAGAGTTTATTCCCGCAAAACGCATCGAATTCTGGATGGGATTTGGTGATGCATATCTGAACTATTTTAATTGCATGCGTGATATCGGCCTGTTATCGCCCGATCCGATCACTCTGCACGATGGCACGGTAGTTGAACCGTTGAAAGTCCTTAAAGCGCTACTGCCTGATCCGACGTCATTGGCTCCTGGCTACACCGGAAAAACCTGCATTGGAACTTGGGTTCAGGGTGTGAAAGACGGTAAAGAACGCAGTGTGTTTTTATACAATAATGCTGACCATGAAGTGGCTTATGCGGATGTTGAGCATCAGGCCATCTCATACACAACAGGCGTTCCAGCGATTACTGCCGCTCTTCTTTACTTCCGTGGCCAATGGAGTGACAAAGGGCTGTTCAATATGGAGCAGCTTGACCCTGATCCGTTCTTGGCCTTAATGCCTGAGATTGGTTTGGACTGGCATGTTCAAGAGCTAGAAGTAAAACAACCGCACATTCATATTTTAAAATAATGGTCGGTGTGGCGCCTATTTGAACTGGAAAAATCGATGACAGAACAAGAATTAAAAACACCTTATTTTCTGATTGATGAAAATAAACTGGTGGCTAATTTAGAGATTGCCAAGCGACTCAAAGCGCTCTCTGGTGTGAAATTGGTGCTTGCTCTCAAGTGCTTTTCAACCTGGGGGGTGTTTGACATTATCAAACCCTATTTGGATGGCACAACCAGCAGTGGCCCCTACGAAGTGAAGTTGGGTCACGAAACGTTTGGTGGCGAAACACATGCTTATAGTGTGGGCTATAGTGAAGAGGATGTACTGGAAGTTGCTGATCTGTGTGACAAATTGATTTTTAACTCGCAAAGTCAGCTTGAGGCCCATCGTCATTTGGTGGAAGGCAAGGCATCGATTGGTTTGCGTCTCAATCCAGGTGTCAGTTGTGCTGGGCAAGATTTAGCCGATCCTGCCCGCCGTTACTCCCGTTTAGGAGTGCATAAAAATCAGCTTAAACTGAGTAATATCGATACGATTGACGGTGTAATGTTTCACATGAACTGTGAGAATAAATGCGCAACCTCATTTGTGCAGCTATTGGATCAACTCTCTGAACAGTTTGGTGAACAACTTGATAAGCTTGACTGGGTTAGTTTGGGGGGCGGTGTCTTTTTTACTTGGCCTGACTACGATCTAGAGGGGTTAGCGAACGGGTTAAAGGCGTTCGCACAACAGCACAATGTGCAACTCTATCTAGAACCCGGTGAGGCGATCATTACCAAAACCACTGACTTAGTGGTGACGGTGGTGGACGTGGTTGAAAACGAGGTGCAAACTGCGATTGTTGACAGTGCAACCGAAGCACACCGTTTGGATACCTTGATTTATAACGAACCCGCTACGATTGAGCAGGCGAGTGAGCAGGGGGAGCATCACTATATTATCGGCAGTTGTTCCTGTTTAGCTGGTGATCAGTTTTGCGTTACTCAGTTTGAACAGCCGTTGAAGATTGGTCAACGTCTCAATATTATGGATAGCGCGGGTTATACAATGGTGAAGCTCAACTGGTTTAATGGCCTTAAAATGCCGGCAATTTATTGTAAAAAAAGCAGTGGAGAACTTAAAAAACTGAACGAGTTTGGTTACCAAGATTTTAAGCGTTCCCTGTCGCAGTGGAGCGTTTAATAACGGATTAAATTAAGAGTCGATTTCACTTGGTGGCTATTAGGAAAAGCACGGTTAATGGTTGATACCGATAACTGTAAATGGTCACTAAGTACCGCCTTTATCACCTCTCGCATGTCGGTCGTAGGGGCTAAGTCTCGGCCTTGATAGAGATCGTTGGCGCTGAGTCCCGGCCAGCGGGTAATTAATTGTCCGCCATTTACTGCTCCGCCAGCAACAAACATCGCATTTGCCGTGCCGTGGTCGGTGCCTTTGGTGCCATTCTCTGCGGCAGTACGGCCAAACTCACTGGCGACCATAACGACGGTTCGGTTCCAGTTTGAACCTAAAGCACGCTTTAACTTGGCTAAGCCAGTGTCTAATACTTTCAATTGATTCGAGAGTTTTCCTGAGGTAGACCCTTGATACGCATGGGTATCCCAGCCCCCAAGTTCTAACACCGCAATATTGGGCCCTGATGGGGCGGATAGGAACCTGCCAGCGTTGTCGCATAGATTATTAAATTTTTTCGACGCTTTACCGCTAGCAGAGGAGGCCATGCTGTTCACTCGCATCATTTGACCGAAGTTTCTGGATAGGGTTTTATCTGATTGCAGCATTTCACCTAAGAGGGTTTGCAATTCGTCTTCAGCTTTTAATTTATTTGGGTACCAACTGCCTGAGGGCGCATCCCCTTGTAGGATCAGTGGCATCCCTGAATCGATGGCAATACTGCTATTGTGTTGAGCATTTTCTACCACTCGGTTTAACCAGCCTGAGTTATGAAATGGGTCGTCGGTACCATTCTCTAATACTTTTTGCCCATCAAAATGCGAGCGCGCACGATATGGACTGGCACAGGCATGGACAAGGGCGAGCTCCCTATTTTGATACCAAGTATAAAGGTTTTTTAGGGCTGGGTTGAGTCCGAAAAATCCATCAATATCGTTGAGCTGTGATTGTTTCAGGCCAATAGATGGGCGAAGGTGGCTGTAGTTAATGTCGTTATACGGCACGACCACGTTGAGCCCATCCATTGCGCCTCGTAACGTGACCCATACCAAAATAGAGGAAGAAGGGGTGCTGGCAAAGGAGAGGGTTGGCAGTGCGCTAGAGATCCCAATAGCGGCCATGGATTTGAGCAGATCACGTCTTTTCATAACAGCCTCTATCGATATTGAAACTGTGGACTGAGCCACAAGAGAGTAAGTTTGTTGATGAGATCATCCGTTTTACTAAGAGCGGCAAAGAGGTGTTGGTCGATATCATTGCCGTACAGTGACGAGATTAAGTCGTTAACGATAAATGTAGAGCCACCACTCTGTTTTTTACTCTCTTTCACTACTATTCTGGCGTAACGTTGTGCAAGCTGCCAACGCTGAGTGAGTGCCGATGCACTGTTATAATCACTATCTCTATCTGACCACCCTGCTGGAGATCCTGCCATAAAAGGTTCTTGCCCTAGCTGCTGCAGTGCTTGATGAACCACGTTATTTGATGGGTAGTGATTGGCACTGCGTAATACTGAAAATAGCCACTGTTGCGGGGTTCTAAATCGAACCGGATTCGCTGTCCAGCAGTCTGGATGTTGAATCAAAACAGTATAAACAGGCATTAGTTGGCCTTTTGAAGCAATAAATGCCGCAGTGAGTTGCTGTTCGAGATCGGCGTGTCCGCTTCCAGCAAAGTGTTGGGCCAGTTTTTTTGCAATATGAGCGGCAGTATTGGGGTGAAGGGCAAGGTCATGTAAACAGGCTTCTCCTTGCTCAATATCTGTTTGTCGATATTGAGTATCCATTAGGGTAATGGGGCCAGGCTGATGACGCTTTTTATTGAAGGTAAATCCAGCGTCCTGCTCGGTCTTTACTTTAACACTCCAACCGGTGATCGCTTTCGCTAACTGAATGATATCGAGTTGAGTATATCCACCGTTGACGCCTAAGGTGTGCAGCTCTAAGATCTCTCGAGCGAGGTTTTCATTTAACCCTTTGTCGGTACGCTTTCCTTGAGTAGATTCGGGGCCGATAGAGAGGTTGTTATCCAAATAGATGAGCATGGCAGGGTGTTGACTCACCTGACGCAGCATGGTGGAAAAGTCCCCATTCCAGTTGGCTCGAATCACTTCATTCTCAATACTAGCAACAAACGGACGAACTCGACGGTTATCGGCAGAGACTGAAAAGTGATTGCTCCAAAATTGAATTAAACGCTCTTGAAAACTGAGAGGCGTTGAGAAGCTCTGCTGGTTTCTAGCGTAGACCTGCTGAGAGTAGTGGCTTCGCTGAAACTGATTAATTTTTTTTTGTAGAGCGACTTTTGCTTGGCTCTCAGTGGTTTTCTTTCGTTGCTGCTGCAATTGGTACATTGCCGACAGGATTAGCGCACTCGATGGGAGTGCATTGATGGAGGGGTGAACATAAGGTGTCGCGTTAAGTTGTTGTTCAAGCCAGTGCTGAGCACCAAGCTCTTTGATATTATTCCCGTCAGCCGCCATCGAACCAAACCCAAAGCGTTGAGTAGCAATAGTGTGACTCGAATAGTGTAAGATCATAACAACGCCCCTGAAACCTAATGGGTTAAGTGTATCAGGGGAGTGGGAAAATGTGAGGGAATTGCGGTTAATTTTCAGTAAGTTTGATCGCCATCAACTCATTTTTTACTTGGCATTTTAGCTTGTGCTCTTGACGCGACTTTATTCGCCAACGAATGCATTTCAGGCATCATACGGTGAATCAGGTGGATCTGTTGTAATACCATCTTAACTGAATCTGCGTCATCCTCTCGCCATTGACCTAAACGTTTGTCCAAATCTTGGTCCTCTTTCTCTGTCGGGTTACTCTCTTTGGTCAATTGGTTCAACTGCTCACTCATACTAGAGAGGTGGCGATGAATAACACGATGAGACTCTGCCACTAATTGATGCGTTACCTCGTCACTTAATCGAGTGCGGTGAGCACCCAACGCTGAGATGTAACTGAGCATGGCGTGATTGAGGCAGAGAAAACGAAAGCTCTCATCCACATAGGTACGGTACCGCCCCGGTTCTACTAGCATGTTGTTAATGGCTGAGCTGAGTTGTGCATCAGCATTGTGTGCTTTGCGACGTGCAATACGATAGGCGAGGCTGTCTTTTTTCCCTGCTCGGTATTGGCCGATAATTTGTGCCAAATAGTCTTGATTAGCTTTGACTGCATCGCTCATGACTTTGTGCAAGCGCCTTGATTGCCAATCGGGAAAGATGAAGGTCACGGCTAACACGGCGAGTAAGCAACCAAGCAGAGTATCTCCAAGCCTCGGCAGAATCACGGCATACCCATCGCCAAGCTGGTTAAAACCAAACAAGACTAATAGCGTGATAAATGCCGTTGAAAAGCGATAGTTTTGGCGACGGAAAGCGAAAAACAGTACGCCAGCAATGACCATTAGCACTAACTGACTGTCATGGGACGGGAACAGCATTAACAGTGGAATACCCAGCAGAATACCTGCAATGGTACCGACAACACGGGCTATCAGTTTCACCTTGGTCGAGCTGTAGTTGGGCTGACAGACAAAAAGGGTGGTGAGCAAAATCCAGTAGCCATTATCAAGCTGGGTTAATTGAATAATGCCATATCCGATGGTTAAGGCGACAGCCATACGAATAGCGTGACGAAAGAGCATTGATCGCGTATTGAAGTTGGCGATAACTCGTTGCCCCATCTCTTTTAGGGTGTGGGCGTTATCATCCGCCAGAACACTCTCATCACTGTCTGAGATCTCAAGAGGATTCCCGATGTTTGATAATTGGCGTTCCACCGTAGAGAGGTTATTCAGTAGATACTCCAGTTGAATCAGTGATAGACGCCACTCTGCATTGTTTTGTTGCTTTAAAAACTGTAAAGAGTCGGTCATCTCATCAATGGCTGTGGACGAAGAGGGGTGTGAATAGGCATTGCCCAAGCGCAAAGCATTGGCTGCTTGATCACACGCTTTAGATTGCTGTTTTAATAGATGCTCTAAACGAAACAGAATGTCACTACGCTTGAAGTTGGAGGCCAGATCTTGATAACGGTAGTGGGTTGAACTGACTCGTTCGTGGATATCTTGCGCTAGAAAATAGATCTTTAAGAATCGATCTTTTGCCCCCACCACGTGCCCACGTTTTGCGCGTGCTAATAGCGTTGCTTTGCAGTTATTGAGGGCAGTGACTACTTTCACATTCTGTTGTGAAGCTTTGATGCGATAAGGCTGTGGGTTTAGATTGGATACTGGGTGAAAGAGTTCACTCTTAATGATGAGGTTTTTTCCTAGAGCGTCAAACACTTCCGCTAAGCTCTGTTGTACTGGTTGCATAGGCCAAAAAAGTTGCCAACACAGGGAGATGAAGTAATACCAAGCTGCGCCACTGAGTAGCATACTTGGTTGATACCAAATGTTGGTACTTTCTGACGCCCCTAACATGGTATAGATCGCCATCATCAAGGAGCCAAATGCAATGCCTGCGTACCTAGGGCCAATGGCACCGAGCATGATAAATGCTATCGATGAGAAGAAAAGTCCCGCAGCAAAAAAAACGGGGTAATTAAAAAGTAACTCAATAGAGAAAGAGGCAATGGCAAAGCTGATAAGGGTAAGGCTTTGTGCTTTAATTCGCCCTGAGAAGCTGCCATCTGTTTCAGCCAATGCCGCGGCGATAATGCCTAAAATAAGCAAGGTTGCAGTGCTGTTTTGATCAAAGTACCAACAGGGAATAACTACCCCCAATAGGGCCAGTAATATACGAACACTGTAATTTATATGGTTGTTTGCCCAATATTTTTTGATGGTTGAGTTCATTTCTACGCTTATTGTGAGAACGTTCAAAATAGAGGCTTATCATAGCAAAGCTACAGCCAACTCTTAATCAGTAAATGCAATAAACATCATAAATTTCTTTCACCATTTAATTCGTATTCAATCAGTGGAACTGTTAATCTGACTGTGTTTATTTACAGTGTTATATGCATGAATGGATTTTTGATGGAATTACGAGCAAGTCGTTTGGCACAAGTGTTTGTACAAGGTGATAACTATCAATTGGTTTTGGATGATAATAAGTTAAATTTAGTATCAAAATTTAAGACTGACGAGCTGTTATTTGAGCATTGGAATGGTTCGGTTACTGTACAGCGCGGTCTCTTATGGGGCAGCTTGGTTTTTCATGATCATCATAATCAGCCTAAGTGGAGAGTATTTGGTCTTCCTTGGTGGAAGTGTAAACACACCGCAGAACAGCTTTCTCAATGTCATTTAGAGTGGAAAAATAACTGCATCAAACGGTTAGAAGCATTGCTGCCCGATCTCGAACAAAAGATTGATCAATTATTGAGCGCCAATCAATACATTAAGCACTCAATGGTCACTCAATTAGCGCAGGATCTACAGCAGTCGTTTCATCAAGCAGAGATGAGTGATTCCCTGGCTCGTTCGTTAATGCCAAATCGGGTTGAACCTATCTTAGGCTGGATCACACAAGCTAACGAATGGGCTAGCCAGTTTAATCAGCAGTGGGTAGCGGCAGAGCAACTGCGTTGGCAAGAGTGGTTTTCAAGTTGCGAATCGAGCCCACTTAACTTGTCGCAGCAGCAGGCTGTGTTGATGAATGATGATCATAATTTACTATTGGCTGGCGCCGGCTCAGGAAAAACCAGCGTATTAATGGCCCGAGTGGGCTACTTAATTAAAAGTGGCAAAGCACAAGCGTCGGAGATCGTATTGCTGGCATATGGGCGCCAAGCGGCTCAAGAGATGTCGCAGCGTCTGATTACAAAACTGGGTGAAGCGCTGGGAAAGAAGGTTAAAGTGACGACGTTTCATCAGTTTGCTTTAGAAGTGATCCGAGAAGTGGAGTACCACTCGCCAGTGATCTCACCACTCGCCACAGATAAAGAGGCGAAGTCTATCTGGTTAACAGAGCAGTTGAGTGAGCAGTGGCAAAACGAAACAGCCATCAAACGCTGGCAAAAGCATCATCAACAGTGGCCATTCGCGAAATTAAATGCGGATGAAGTACTACTAGAGCAGTCGGCAAACCCGCTACTACACGGATGGGTTTTTCAACAGATAGAGGCGTTAAATAACCAACAGGCATCGAGCAAAAAAGAGACAGTTAGCACACTTGAGCAGCACGGGGAGTTAGTGAAGCTAAAGAGCGAACTTAATTTGATTTGGCCTCTGTACAAAGCGTATTTGAAAGCACTAAAACAGAACCGTGCTTTTGACTTTACCAGCATGATCAATAAAGCGATTGATTACCTTGATCAGGGTAAATACACGGCGAATTATCGGTATGTTATGGTTGATGAGTATCAAGATATTTCACCACAGCGTTTGCAACTGCTTGAAAGCCTTTGCCAAGTTACGAGTGCTTCTCTGTTTGCTGTTGGTGATGATTGGCAGGCGATTTATCGATTCACAGGTGCAGATGTCAATCTAACCACAGGTTTTGAACAGCGTTTTGGGGCGTGTACTGTGAACTTTTTGGATACCACGTATCGATTTAACAGCCAGATTGGAGCTGTTGCCAATCGTTTTATTCAACAGAATCCTGCTCAAATTAAGAAGAGCTTAAACAGTATTAAGCAGCAGAAGCAAAAAGCGGTCACGGTTATTCATCATGCAGCGTTAGCTGAGACATTAAAGACGTTACACGAGAAATGTAAAAAGGGTGAAAGCGTGTTATTGATTGGCCGTAATCACTACCATCGGCCGGAAGAGCTACTAAATTGGTGTTCGGAGTTGCCAAACCTTAGTCTTGAGTTTTCGACTTGCCATGCTAGCAAAGGTCGAGAAGCGGATTATGTGGTAATCGTTAATCTTGATAAAGGGCAGTTCCCAACATTCACACGTCAAGTGTCATTAAAAGAGGCTCTGTTGGCCAGTGAAGACACATTCGCTGATGCGGAAGAGAGAAGACTGTTTTATGTGGCGATGACCAGAGCGAAGAAAAGAGTATGGCTAACAACAGTTAAAGAGCCTTCGCCTTTTATCAATGAGTTGAAAGAAGAGGGATATCCCATTATTTATAAATTAAAAAAACAGTGAATGAATAGGTAACCACCTATTACAATCACTGAATGTAGAGGGGCCGTTAAGAGATTCTCTCTGCTAAGTAGGCTTGATAGTCTGGAATTTCAATCTCTACTTCTTGATCGAGAAGTGGAGAGTGAATCATGAAGTTAGCACTGGCGCGATTAGTCGCTACAGGAACATTCCAAACCGCAGCAATACGCAGTAGTGCTTTGACATCTGGGTCATGTGGAACGGCATTTAATGGATCCCAGAAAAAAATCATCATATCGATTTTTCCTTCAGAGATAAGTGCACCTAGTTGTTGATCACCGCCCATCGGGCCACTGATTAAGTTTTTAATGGCGAGCCCTGTTTCACTGGTTAACATGTGCCCAGTGGTGCCTGTGGCAAATAGGAAGTGCGATTGCAGTTTTTCTTTATTCTCTCTCACCCATCTAAGCAGTTCATCCTTACAATTGTCATGTGCAACTAAAGCGATATGCTTATGGGCTGCCATCATTCGAGTTGTTTTTTGCATCTTGCACTCCACGATTAATGCTAATTTTATAACTTGTTTCGAGTGTACTTAATTTCAAAAGTAACTCAATGAAAATGCACGCTATAGAAGAGGTGAACGAAAGAATTTTTCGATATTGCTGATGGGTTATCTTATTTAATAGACAGTACTCGCTTTGAAAGTATGACAAATATCACGTTTTTCTCGCAATGTTGGTTCTATTGACTACGCTTAAATAGTCAAAAAATTATAAGAGAATGTAAGAATGTAAGAATGTAAGAATGTAAGAATGTAAGAATGTAAAAAGTAATAGATTGGTCACGCTTTTGTTGGCTACTAATACAAGGAGAGCATTATGTGGGCAACATTGGAGTTCGAATCGTCTGGTCTTACAACTTGTTCTTATCCAATCGAAGTTGGATATGCATCATCTGATGGTGAGAGTTATTCACTATTAATCGATCCAAGACGCTCAGGGGCAGACTGGAATCGTTGGGATGATGAGTTCGCAGATCAAAAACACAGTATCTCATTAGCGGATTTGTATAGCAGTGGTTATCCTGCGATACAGGTGTGCCAGAAACTTAATCAAGCATTGTGCGATAGTAAATGTGTATTTTGTTCTAGTCAGTGGAATCTATTGTGGTTAGCAAAACTGTACCAAGCGGCAAGAATGCGCCCAACCTATCAGGTTGTTGAGATTAACCAATGGCTCAAAGAGAATGAGGGTATCGATCCCAAAATATTCCATAGAGTGTTGAATGAAAGTGGCAATATGAAATTCCGTGCTGAACATGATGCGATACAGATCCAATCCGCGATTGATAAGTTACTTACTTAAAATAGAATTAAACAGTATAATACTC
>NZ_JAKJSQ010000038.1:0-42235 GCF_050337105.1 Aliivibrio kagoshimensis | reverse complement strand
CCTTTTCACTATAATTTATGTGGATTTATCATAAGCGAGCAAATAACCTGACTGGTTATTTGCGATTTCATGGTTAATAAACAACGTACAACATTAACTTCGTGAAATATATTGTATAAAATATTCACGTTCCATAAATTTGTTATGTTATTTTCTTTAAATAGCGAAATGATTTTTTAAGTAAATGTAAATTATTATTTGATGGTAGATATTTAAAGGAGTGTAAGTCGACAGTGAAGATATAATAATACTATTAGCAATAAAGGTTCATGTGCGTAAGGTTGAATATTAATTAGGTCCTTGTTGATAACTGTAATTTTTATTTATATGTTTGCAATTGATAAATTAAAAATATATTTTTGAAGCTCTGCGCATAAGAATGTAATAACAATGTAATACGTATAATTAATACGTGCTTAATATCACTGGTGCAATTTTTGATTTATGTGTAAAAATCCCAGGATAATGTTTTTATATAGTAGAATTAATGATTTTAATTGGTGTTTATAAGGCGAGGGATACTTTTGAACTGGTCTGTTTTTGCAGCTTTTGACTGATCATCTTGCCAACCTTAGATAGCATTGGCAGATCGACACCCGTCTCTATGCCTAACCCATGGCATAAATACACCACATCTTCAGTCGCAACATTACCTGCGGCGCCAATGGCATAAGGGCATCCCCCAAGCCCAGCAACACTACTATCGATCACAGAGACCCCCATAGTAAGCGCTTGGTAGATGTTCACTAGGGCTTGGCCCCAAGTATCGTGAAAGTGAACGGCTAGATGATGAATTGGTACCTGTTGTTGTACTGCTTCTAACATAGTGGCAATGCGCAATGGGGTACCGGTACCAATTGTGTCTCCAAGGGACACTTCATAACATCCTATATTAAATAACTCGCTTGCGATGGTGGCAACTTGGTGAGAGGAAATCGGCCCTTCATACGGGCAGTCAGCCACACATGAGAGATAACCTCTGACTGGAATGTGATGCTTCTTTGCTTGTTCGATAATAGGGAAAAATCGCTGCAAGCTTTCAAAAATTGAACAGTTGATGTTTTTTTTGCAAAACGACTCAGAGGCAGAAGTAAAAATCGCCACCTGATTTGCTCCTGCGGCGATAGCTTGTTCAAATCCGTGTAAGTTTGGGGTTAATGCCGAGTAGATAACATTGGGCTGTCGAGTAATACCGTTAAAAACTCGCCCAGAGTCGGCCATTTGTGGCACCCATTTAGGGGAAACAAACGATCCGACTTCAATATGTGATAGTCCCGTTTTTGATAGCTGATCTACCAAGTCAATTTTGGTTTCTGTCGTCACTAGTTTTTCATTTTGTAACCCATCACGTGCGCTCATCTCAACTAGGGTGACGGACGACGGAAGAGCTGAATTGTGCGTCATTACTCACCACCTTCTTTCACTTCTAAGATCCATGAGGGTGCGCGTTTCTCAAAAAAGGCGGTAATCCCCTCCTGTCCATGTTTAGAGACACGAATATCGGCAATCATTTCACTGGTGTAGCGGATCAGCTCTTTATCAATGGGTTGGTTTTCACACCGTTTACAGAGTATTTTGGCTTGCACTAATGCCGAGGGGCTATTGGCCAAAAGCGCGTGGGTTATTTTTGATACCTGCACTTCAAGGCTGGTATCAACCTCGTTATTGACGATCTGATGTAACAACCCAATATGTTGCGCCGTGTGTGCATCGATACGCTCCGCGGTCAGCATATATCGTCTTGCAGCACGGACACCAATAGCACGGCACACATAGGGGGCAATGGTTGCAGGAATGAGCCCCAGTTTCACTTCACTGAAACAGAATTGGGTATCGTCTTGTCCAATGGCAATATCACAACAGCAGATCAGGCCCAATGCTCCACCAAATGCACTTCCTTGAATAGCGGCAATTGTTGGGCGCGGAAAGGTATCTAATGTCGACATTAATCGTGCAAGTCGCTCAGCACTTTGCCGATTCTCTAACTGAGATTTTGCAGCCATTGATTTCATCCAGTGCAGATCGGCTCCGGCTGAAAAATGTTTGCCATTAGCACTAAGCACTAAACAGCGCAGAGTCGGGGTAGCCGCCAGCGTATCGAGGTAGTGAATCAAACCATCAATCATTTCGTCATCAAAGGCGTTATTTTTACTGACTTTATTGAGGGTGAGAATAGCGATACCGTTAACATCGATATCACATAAAATATCGCTACTTTGATCCTCTGTGTTCTTCAGCATCACACTGTCTCCTTACATTCGAAAAATACCAAACTGACTGTCAGCAATTGGAGCACGTAATGAGGCGGTCAAGGCATGTGCAACCACTTCACGGGTCTGTTTAGGATCGATAATACCGTCGTCCCATAACCGGGCACTGGCGTAATAGGGGTGACCTTGGCGCTCATATAAATCGACAATCGGCTGCGTAAACTGACGCTCTTGATCGCTTGTCCAGTCTTCACCTTGGCGCTCTTTTTTATCACGTTGAACTTGCGCTAACACCCCAGCGGCTTGCTCGCCCCCCATGACGGAAATTCTGGCGTTGGGCCACATCCAGATCATGGTTGGGTCATAGGCTCTGCCACACATACCATAATTTCCAGCTCCATAAGACCCCCCAATAATCACGGTGAATTTGGGTACATCGGCACACGCCACCGCCATAACCAATTTAGCGCCATGTTTAGCGATCCCTTCGGATTCGACTTTTTTCCCGACCATGAAACCGGTAATATTTTGCAAAAAAAGCAGTGGGATGTGTCGTTTGGCGCAGAGCTCAATAAAGTGCGCCCCTTTTTGTGACGACTCAGAAAAAAGGATGCCATTATTCGCTACAATTCCGATGGGGTGACCGTACAAATGCGCAAAACCGCAGATGAGAGTGGGCCCATAGAGGGCTTTAAACTCATCAAAGTCTGAGTCATCCACCACTCGAGCAATGATCTCGCGAGCATCAAACAATAGGCGCAAATTGGTGTTAACAATCCCGTAGATCTGTTCGGCTTTATACCGAGGAGGTGACACTGGTTTTGGTGGTGGAGGCAATGGCGTTAAGTTGGCACTGGAGATGCTCTGTCGTGCCAATTGCAGTGCATGGGTTTCATTTTCAGCATAGTAGTCCGCCACCCCAGATTTTTTACAGTGGACATCAGCACCACCGAGATCTTCAGCGGTAACAATCTCTCCAGTTGCCGCTTTTACTAATGGGGGGCCTGCCAGAAATATAGTGCCTTGCTCTTTGACAATAATTGAAATATCCGCCATCGCGGGCACGTAAGCGCCCCCCGCCGTGCATAGACCTAATACGACGGCGATTTGAGGGATCCCTTTGGCAGACATGCGTGCTTGATTGAAAAAAGTGCGGCCAAAGTGCTCTTTATCTGCAAACACTTCAGCTTGGTGGGGAAGGTTAGCACCACCAGAGTCGACGAGGTAGATACAGGGCAGGTGACAGCGTTCAGCTATCTCTTGTGCACGCAGATGTTTTTTTACCGTTAGGGGGTAGTAGGTGCCGCCTTTCACTGAGGGATCATTAGCCACAATCATGCATTCAATGCCTTCGACTTGCCCGATACCGGCAACAACACCAGCGCAAGAGACCGGTTCATCATACACTCGCCACGCTGCAAACTGACCTATTTCTAAGAAATCAGCATCATCATCTAAAAGTGCCGAAATGCGATCGCGCACGGAAAACTTCCCTTTTTGTTGTTGGCGTTTTAGGGCCTCAGATCCTCCACCTTGTTTGATCACAGCAAGGTTGAGGGAGAGATTATTGACCAGTTCCTGCATTACTTCTGCATTAGCGTGAAACTGAGGGTCATCGGGTTTGGCTTTGCTCTGAATAATGGCCATGTGGTATCCCTTTTGTCGATCTACACTTAACGAGACTCTTCAAATAACTCTCTGCCGATTAACATTCGTCGGATTTCTGATGTACCAGCACCAATCTCATAAAGTTTGGCATCACGCAGGAGTCGGCCTGCAGGAAAGTCATTGATGTAACCGTTGCCGCCCAAAAGTTGGATGGTGTCTAGGGCAAGTTGGGTCGCCAGTTCGGCGCTGTATAAAATTACGCCTGCAGAGTCTTTTCGTGTTGTTTCTCCTCGATCACAGGCTGCAGCTACGGCGTAAACATAAGCTCGAGCGGCATTCATTCGGGTGTACATATCGGCCACTTTAGCTTGCACTAACTGAAACTCGCCAATGGATCGACCAAACTGTTTTCGGTCATGAACGTAAGGAATGACCAGATCGAGACAAGCCTGCATGATACCCAATGGGCCCGCGGCCAACACCACCCGTTCGTAATCGAGTCCACTCATTAAAATTTCGACACCATGATTCACCTCGCCTAAGACATTCTCAATAGGGACTTGGCAGTTTTTAAATACCAATTCACAGGTGTTTGAGCCTCGCATCCCTAATTTATCGAGCTTTTGTGCATGGCTGAATCCTGCAAAGTCTCGCTCAATGATAAAGGCGGTAATACCGTGTGATTTGGCCTTTGGGTCGCTCTTTGCGTATACCACCAGAGTGTGTGCATCTGGGCCATTGGTGATCCACATCTTAGTGCCATTGAGCAGAAAGTGATCGCTATGTCGTTCAGCTTTTAATTGCATACTGATCACATCAGAACCGGCGTTAGGTTCACTCATTGCCAGGGCACCTACATGGCTGCCATCGATGAGTTTAGGCAGATATTTATCACGCTGTGCCTGATTGCCATTACGGAAAATTTGATTGACGCAGAGGTTGGAGTGGGCACCATAACTCAGAGCGACAGAGGCCGATGCTCGGCTGATCTCTTCCATTGCGATGACGTGGGCTAAATACCCCATATCTGCACCACCGTATTGCTCTGGGACGGTGACGCCTAGAAGACCCATCTCACCAAGCTGTTTCCACAAAGGGGTGGGAAATTGATTGCTTTTATCGATCTCAGCCGCAATAGGAGCAATGTGTTCTGCGGCAAAACCGTTTACCTGTTCGCGCAACATATTGATCGTGTCATCATGACCAAAACTTAGTGGGCTATAGTCACTGTTCATAGTGGCTCCTTTATCGCTTTAATGCTTGAAGGCAGCGCGCTTTGGCCGCACTTAATTCATCCATCAAAGCATTAATGTCGTTAAGTTGACATTGAAGAGTTTGCTGCTTGTCATCAATCATCGTGAGCATTTTATTGAGTTGGGTGTCACTTTGATTGGTATCGTATAACGCAAACAGTTCACGAATTTCAGCCAACGAAAAGCCGAGACGTTTTCCTCGTAGGATCAATTGCAGCCGCACTTTATCACGGCGATGATAGACTCGATTTTTACCTTCTCGATTAGGGTGAATAAGACCCATATCTTCGTAAAATCGGATGCTTCTGGTGGTGAGATTGAATTCTTTGGCCAACTCACTTATTTTGAATGTTTCCACCTGATGATGCCCTCCAACCGTTAAATCAGCTTCGGTACATTAAGGTTTTATTTGTTATCAACCTGTTTCTTGACGTTAACGTAAATGTTAGTGCTATGCTTACGTAAACGTCAAGAAATCACAGTACAAAAATTAACGCTAAGCTTAAGGCTAGAATGTGGGTTATTTTGCGAGTGATTTCTGGTGGTCAATGAGGATGGAGCCATGGATAAAACCATTTGGATTGTATCAGCAAAACGTACCCCGCTAGGCAGCTTTCAAGGCATGCTAAGTGACTTCTCTGCGCCACAACTAGGACAAATTGCGATACAAGCGGCGGTTGATGCGCTTCCTCTTTCGCCCGAGTGTATCGACGAAGTATTAATGGGCTGTGTGCTGCCAGCAGGCTGTGGACAAGCCCCTGCACGTCAAGCGGCGCTCGCAGCTTCGCTGCCTTACTCTGTGGGCTGCACCACCATCAACAAGGTGTGTGGCTCGGGCATGAAGTCGGTGATGTTGGCGTATGATCTCATTCAATCAGGTTCCACTTATTGTGTTGTGGCGGGTGGTATGGAAAGCATGACTAATGCGCCCTATCTGCTGAAAGAGTCACGTAGAGGTATGCGTCTCGGTCATAAAACGACCTACGATCACCTATTTTTAGATGGGCTACAAGATGCCTATGATGGCGAGTTGATGGGCGTTTATGCTCAGCAGATTGCCGATAAACTTAACATTTCTCGAGAGCAGATGGATCAGTGGGCAACCCAATCGGCTAAGCGCGCAATGGATGCTCAGCAGCAGGGGCTATTTGTCGATGAAATTGCACCTATTCAACTAAGTGAAAGTGGTGACATAGTCGATTATGATGAGCCTCCTAGAACGATCAGATTAGATAAAATCCCCGCACTTCGCCCCGCATTTTCCAAACAGGGATCCGTCACCGCTGCCAATTCCAGTTCACTTTCTGATGGTGCTGCTGCGTTGGTGGTGATGGATGAAACTTCAGCACGTCAACAGGGTTTATTACCGCTCGCAGTTATAAAAGGGCACACCACACATGCACGAAAGCCCTCAGAATTCACCCTTGCCCCAGTGTATGCCATTGAGCAACTGCTGTCTGATCTCGATTGGTCAATAGAGGAGGTGGACTTATGGGAAATCAACGAAGCCTTTGCGGTTGTCACCCAAATTGCCGTACAGCAGTTAGGGCTGGATAGCGACGTCGTTAATATCAAAGGAGGAGCGTGCGCCCTTGGGCACCCAATTGGCGCAAGTGGTGCTCGTATTCTTGTGACACTCATTCATAGTTTGCAACAGCTGCAAGCCATACATGGTGACGATAAAAAGGTGGTACGTGGCATCGCTTCTTTGTGTATTGGAGGAGGAGAAGCGACAGCAATAGGCATAGAGATTCCAGTTTACTCAAAAGGAGAGAGAGATGATTAGGTTTGTTCCCCTGTATATTGATGGAGAGTTTCGTCAGTCAACGACACAACAGTGGATTGATGTGACTAACCCTGCTACCAATGAGGTGATTGCAGAACTGCCCTGTACAACAGAGTCTGAAATGAGGGATGCAATCAAGAGTGCAAGTCAAGCTTTTCAATCTTGGAAAACCGTAGCATTACCTGAACGAGCCAGGTTGATGCTTAGATATCAACACCTACTTAAAGAGCACCATGACGAGTTGGCAAGGTTGCTCTCTCTCGAAACCGGGAAGATTTTGGCTGATGCTAAAGGCGATGTGTGGCGGGGGATTGAAGTGGTTGAGCAAGCGGCCAATATTGCCAGTAATATGATGGGAGAGATGGTCGAAAACGTTGCCACAGATATCGATACTTACTCGATGATTCAACCGTTAGGCGTGTGCTGCGGAATTACCCCATTTAACTTTCCAGCCATGATTCCGCTGTGGATGTTTCCGATTGCGATTGCCAGCGGTAATACCTTTATTTTAAAACCTTCTGAACAGGTTCCCCTCACTTCTATACGTCTGGCTGAACTGTTTGAGCAAGCCGGGGCACCTAAAGGAGTGTTGCAAATTGTTCATGGCCAAAAAGAGCAGGTGGACTATCTGCTTACCCATCCAGATATTCGAACCATCTCTTTTGTTGGCTCAGTGCCAGTTGCAAAGTACATCTACCAAACGGCAACGCATCACTTCAAACGTGCTCAAGCTTTTGCCGGTGCAAAAAATCATATGGTGATCATGCCTGATGCCAATAAAAATCAAGTGATCAACAATTTAGTTGGCGCTTCGGTTGGAGCGGCTGGTCAGCGCTGTATGGCCATTTCAGTGGCGGTTTTTGTTGGTAATAGCAAAGCGTGGATGAGCGACTTAAAGGCTGAAATGTCGAAGATAAAGCCGGGGTGTTGGGATGATGAGAGGGCGGGTTACGGTCCACTTATCAGCCAACAAGCGAAACAACGTGTATTGGCCTTAATCCAAGAGGGCAAAGATCAAGGTGCTGTGTGTGAGCTAGATGGGAGTGAGTGCACCGTTGAAGGCTTTGAGAATGGTAACTGGGTGGGTCCAACCTTGTTTAGTGGAGTCGCAACCAAGATGTCAATCTATCAACAAGAGATATTTGGCCCTGTATTGATGGGGATAGAAGTTGATAGTTTAGAAGAGGCGATCGAACTGGTAAATAGTAACCCTTACGGTAATGGAACCTCAATCTTTACCGCCAGTGGCGCGGCTGCACGTAAATATCAGCATGAGATTGAAGTGGGGCAAGTGGGGATTAATGTACCGATCCCTGTACCTCTTCCATTCTTCTCGTTTACGGGGTGGCGAGGCAGCTTCTATGGCGATCTACACGCCTATGGTAAGCAGGCGGTACGATTTTACACTGAAACGAAAACAGTGACGTCACGTTGGTTTGATGAGGAGATAACCAGTGGACCAAATCTGACGATTCAACTGAAGTAACCACTTTTCTTTTGGGATCTTTGAGGTGATGTATGGATTTTGAACTGAATGATGATCAACGTGCTTTTTCTGAAACTGCTCATCAGTTTGCGTTAGAGCAGTTAGCACCCATGGCGGCAGAGTGGGATGAGACGCAGTGCTTTCCCAAGGCGGTGTTAAAACAGGCTGGAGAGCTTGGATTTCTCAGTTTATACACCCCTGAGGCGCAAGGAGGCTTGGGGTTGAGCCGTTTAGATTCCTCTATTATTTTTGAACAATTATCAATGGGCTGTACCTCAACCACCGCCTTCATGACCATCCATAATATGGTGGGGTGGATGGTTGCCACTTTTGCTACCTCTGAAGCTCAAGAGATCTTCTGTCCAAAGCTACTCACTGGCGAGTGGTTAGGCTCTTACTGTTTGACCGAACCAAATGCAGGCTCAGATGCTGCAGCTTTGACCACCTCAGCACATAAAGTTGAGGGGCAATACATTATTAATGGGTCTAAATCCTTTATTTCAGGTGCGGGTGAAACTGAGGTTTTGGTGGTGATGGCCAAAATCGAAGGTGAATCAAATTCCGTTTCCGCGTTTGTGGTCCCAGCGGATTTACCGGGTATTAGCTATGGAAGAAAAGAGCCGAAGATGGGCTGGAACAGTCAACCGACTCGCTCAATAACGTTTGATCATGTCACGATTCCTGAGCACTACTTATTAGGCGAAGAGGGGCAAGGTTTTCAACTGGCAATGAAAGGACTTGATGGTGGCCGGATCAACATTGCTACCTGTTCGGTGGGTACCGCACAGCAAGCGTTAAATAAAGCGATGCAGTATGTCCAAGAGCGTAAACAGTTTGGGAAGCCTATTGGTGAATTCCAAGGGTTGCAATTTAAGCTAGCTGATATGGTGACAGAGCTGGTGGCAGCGAGGCAGCTAGTGCGTTATGCCGCTGCAAAATTGGATCAACAAGATCCGGAAGCGAGTGCTTATTGCGCTATGGCTAAGCGGTTTGCTACTGATGTTGGTTTCGCCGTCTGCAACCAGGCACTCCAGTTATACGGTGGGTATGGTTACATCAAAGAGTATCCGATGGAACGTTATTTTAGAGATGTGCGAGTGCATCAGATCTTAGAGGGTACCAATGAGATTATGCGAGTGATTATTGCCCGCCGATTGTTGGCCGATGGCGCCCAATTATTGTAGCGGTATTGAAGCAAATAGAGGAGGTTGCTATGTCACAATCAGAACAGAGTGCGATTCAATCAACCATTGATGGGCATGTTGCGGTCATTACCATGAACAACCCACCAGCCAATACATGGACGCAGAGTAGTCTAAATCAACTGCAACAATTGATTGATACGCTCAATCAAAACCGAGATGTCTATGCATTGGTGATCACAGGCCAAGGAGATAAGTTTTTCTCTGCAGGCGCGGATTTGAACTTGTTTGCCAGTGGGGATAAAACCATAGCCTTTGATATGGCCCAACGCTTTTCGCAATCGTTTGAAGCGTTAAGCGCATTTCGAGGCGTCTCTATTGCCGCTATTAACGGGTATGCCATGGGGGGAGGGCTTGAAGTGGCGTTAGCTTGTGATATTCGAATTGCTGAACAACAGGCCATTTTAGCGCTGCCTGAAGCCAAAGTCGGATTGTTGCCTTGTGCGGGTGGGACGCAAAATTTGACCCTATTAGTCGGAGAGGGTTGGGCCAAACGAATCATTCTGTGTGGCGAACGTGTTACTGCAGAAAAGGCACTGACTATTCGTCTTGTTGAAGAGGTGGTGGCGCAAGGTAAAGCATTAGAGAGTGCTCTTGAACTGGCAAAATCGGTGGCTGAGCAATCGCCAACGTCGGTAGCAGTGTGTAAGCAACTTATTCAAAATGGTCGGTCAGAGCCTCTTAAACAGGGGTTAATTAAAGAGAGGGAAATGTTTGTACAACTATTTGATACCGATGATCAGAGTGAAGGAGTACAAGCCTTTCTTGAAAAACGTAAAGCCAATTGGAAAAATCAATAACAGGGAGGAAGTATGACGGGAAAAATGGTTTTTGAAGAGTTGGTGTGTACGAACAATGAACATAAAATTGGGGTGGCGACGTTAGATAACACAACCTCATTAAACGCGCTGACATTTGACATGCTGCAGCAATTGAATGACCAGTTGCTGATGTGGCAGAAAGACGATCACATTGTCACTGTGCTGCTTGAGGGGGCGGGTGAAAAGGCGTTTTGTGCGGGGGGGGATGTACGAGCGATGTATCACGCCATGAACGATGGTACGGCTGATGAATCCCAGCGTTTTTGTACGGATTACTTCGCGCTAGAGTATCAGTGTGACTATCTGATACATACCTACAGCAAACCAATTATTGCTTGGGGAGATGGCATCGTGATGGGGGGCGGAATTGGTTTGTACATAGGAACTAGCCATCGAATAGTCACCCCGACATCTCGATTAGCCATGCCTGAAATTAGTATTGGCCTCTATCCAGATGTGGGAGGTACTTGGTTTCTCAATCAGTTAGCTCCCGGCATTGGTCTATTTTTAGGATTAACGGGTGCCTCGATCAATGCCAGTGATGCCGTTCACCTTGATCTTGCTGATCACTTCTTAATGGTTGAGCAAAAACAGGCACTGATAGAGCATCTAACAGGCTGCCTTTGGCACACGGTCAACGATAAGTTTGTTGCTGTTACTGAGTTATTAGATGACCTAGAACAGCAACGATCCGGGCCGTTACCGCCGAGCCAAATTGTGCCCTATTTTGTGCAAATCCAAGCGGCATGTAACAGCAGCGACCTAAATTCCATCTGTAAAAACATCTTGGCAATTGAAGGGATGGGACTCTGGATAGAACGTGCGAAAAAGACGCTAGCAGAAGGAAGTCCGATCTCTGCACACATCTGTTTTCGTCAAGTGACGCAATATCAATCTCACGAACTTGCGGACTGTTTTAGGTTGGAACTCAATTTGTCTGCGAAGTGTTGCAGCTTGGGAGAGTTTCAAGAGGGAGTACGTGCAAGGCTCATCGATAAAACAGGAGAGCCTGCGTGGTTATTCAAAACAATCAATGGGGTTGATGAGCAGGTGATTGACGATCTGTTTACCTCATTATGGCCAGATGAGCAGCACCCTTTGGCCCAACTAGGAAAGTAATCCGAATTTAAATTAAGGAGATATTTATGAATACCATTGCTTTTATTGGACTAGGTAACATGGGTGGCCCTATGGCAGAAAACTTGCTTTCAGAAGGCTACGAAGTGCAAGTTTATGATTTGAATCGAGCAACAACAGATAGGTTGGTCCCTTTAGGTGCCGTTGTCGCTCCAACCTTAGAGGATGTGGTAAAAGGGGTAGATACCGTAATTACCATGCTACCAACTGGACTGAGCGTTCGCTCTGTTTATCTGGGCGATCATCATGGGGGTGTCGGGTTGATCAATCTAGTGGAGAAAAACACTTTATTGATTGACTCTTCAACCATTGATCCTGAGTCTGCACGCTTGGTTGCCAACGAAGCGACCAATAAAGGGTTACATTTTGTCGATGCGCCTGTTTCTGGTGGCGTTAATGGGGCTAAGGCGGGTTCGTTGACCTTCATTGTTGGTGGCACAGATGTGGCTTATAAAAAAGCTCAAGCGATTTTACAACATATTGGAAACAGCATCTTTCACGCGGGACAGGCCGGCGATGGTCAAGTTGCTAAAATATGTAACAACATGCTGTTGGGGATTCTAATGTCAGGCACCTGTGAAGCGATTAACCTCGGAGTTGATAATGGCTTAGACCCGAAAGTACTGTCAGATATTATGTTGCAAAGTTCAGGCCGTAACTGGGCATTAGAGCTTTATAATCCGTGTCCTGGCGTAATGGAAACTGCACCAGCAAGTAACGATTACCAACCAGGTTTCATGAGTAAACTGATGCTCAAAGATCTTGGTTTGAGCCAGGATACTGCGGTACAGAGCCACTCTTCGACCCCAATGGGCTCTTTGGCTAGAAACTTGTACGCTTTCCATAATGCAGACGGAAATGGGGAACTCGATTTTTCTAGCTTATTCGAATTTTACAAACGAAATTCAAAGTAGGATTAGGTAGGGCTGCGATATGGAACTTAAAGACAGTGTGATTGTGATAACGGGTGCAGGGCAAGGTTTAGGGCAGATGATGGCAATAACGCTTGCCCAGTCTGGTGCTGAACTTGCTTTGATCGATGTGAATGAACACGCCCTGCGTAGTACGCAAGAGCAGTGTCATATGTTAAGTACTAAGGCGCTCATTTACAAAGTAGACGTTACTAATGAGGAGGAGGTAGAGCAGGTATTTACAGACATTATTGATGACTTCGGAAAGCTTGATGGTTTGATCAATAATGCGGGAATATTACGAGATGGACTGCTGGTGAAAGTCAAAGATGGCAACGTGAGCAAGATGTCCCTTCAGCAGTTCAACTCGGTCATTGATGTGAATGTGGCGGGCACGTTTTTATGTGGGCGAGAAGCCGCAGTCAAGATGATTGAAGGTAATCGTAAAGGCGTAATCATCAATATATCGAGTGTGGCGCGCGCTGGTAATATTGGTCAAACCAACTACGCGGCCTCCAAAGCCGCTGTTGCTACCATGGCGACTTGCTGGGCCAAAGAGCTAGCCCGTTACGGGATTCGCGCAGCAGCCATTGCTCCAGGTATTGTAAAAACGGCCATGGCTGAACAGTTGAAACCAGAAGCCATAACTCGATTAGAGGGCATGGTGCCTATTGGAAGAATGGGACAAAGCAGTGAAATCGCCCACACCGTAAAATACATCTTTGAGAATGATTATGTTACCGGACGCGTTTTAGAAGTAGATGGTGGCCTGAGGATGTAACGACTCACATTTAGTAAGTTTAATATGCTGGGCTCTGAGATGATTTTGAGAGTCCAGTTTTTGATATTGACGCTACATATTTTGATACCCAGGCCCTCCGCCACCTTCTGGAGGTACCCAAGTGATGTTTTGTGAAGGGTCTTTAATGTCGCAAGTTTTACAGTGTAGGCAGTTTGCTGCATTGATTTGCAGAGCGGGTCTGTTATCAATGGTCACGATCTCATACACGCCAGCCGGACAGTAACGCTGACTTGGTTCATCGTATCGATCTAAATGGGTTTGTACTGGGATTGCTAAATCATCCAGTTGCAGGTGGCAGGGTTGGTCCTCTTCATGTTGAGTGGCAGAGAGATACACAGAAGATGGTTTGTCGAAACTCAGCACTCCATCAGGTTTTGGATAGTGGATGGGATAAGAGTCGGAAATTGGCTGTAAACAGAGATGATCAGCACGCTTATCGTAAAAAGACCAAGGAAGTTGACGCTTGAATAGCCGAGTCCAAAGGTTGTGTTCAAACACTGAAAGTGCACCACCTAATAAAGTGCCGTATTTGTGCAATAATCCCCCCATATTTTTTGATTGCTGCAACTCTTGAAAAAGCCAAGAAGTTTCAAAGTGTGATTGGTAGTCAGCCTCTTGTTGCGGATTTGAAGCACTCAGTTGCTCCATGATAGCTTCTGCCGCGATCATTCCTGATTTCATGGCCGTGTGGCTGCCTTTGATTTTCGCAACATTCAGCGTCCCTGCATCACACCCGATCAACAGGCCTCCTGAAAATTGCTGGTTGGGTAGAGAAAAAATCCCCCCCTTTGCAATGGCACGGGCTCCATACGCGATTCGCTGTGCATTCTTTAAGTGTTTACAGAATGTGGGGTGGTGTTTGAGGCGTTGAAACTCATCGAATGGGCTGAGATAAGGGTTGTGATAATTGAGGTCAATAATCAGCCCGACAGCAATTTGATTCCCCTCTAGGTGGTATAGAAAGCCGCCTCCGATGCTGCTTGATTCACTGAGTGGCCAACCAACTGAGTGGAGAACCTGTCCAGCATTAGAGTGTCTGTCCCTACAGTTTTGCCTACAGTTTTCATCAATCTGCCAAATCTCTTTAATGCCCAGAGCGTAGTGTTGGGGCTGCTTCCCATGGTTTAACTGGTAGTGATTAATCAACTCGTTACCAAGGTGACCACGTGCCCCTTCGGCAAAAATAGTGTACTTCCCTTTTAGTTCGATACCTGCTTCGAAGGTGGATTTCTGTTCACCTTGTCTATTCAAGCCCATATCGGATGTGTTAATTCCAGTGACACAATTATCTTGGTCATAATTAATGGTGGTAGCGGCAAAGCCTGGGAATATATCTACTCCTAAGGCTTCGGCTTGCTTTGCTAACCAACGGCATAAATTGGCCAAGCTAATGATGTAGTTACTTGATGAGTTAAGCATCGGAGTTGGGGTTAAAAAATGAGGGATGGTTAGATGACTGTTATTGCTAGTGAGGTAGACAAAATGGTCATCACTGACAGGGGTTGTTAATGGGGCCTCTCTGTTTTTCCAGTCGGGGAACAGCTCATCGAGTGCACGGGTTTCAAACAGGGCTCCTGAGAGAATATGGGCGCCTACTTCCGCTCCTTTCTCAACAACGCAGATGGAGATGTCTTTGTGATCATTGAGTTGATTCAGTTGTGCCAATCGACAGGCTGCAGACAGTCCAGCAGGACCTGCACCGACAATAACAACATCAAATTCCATGCACTCTCTTGTCATTATGTAATCCTGCTTTTAGATAACTGACATAACATTAAATATAGTCCAGTTGACGTAAACGTAAACTTTACTAAGCTCAAGTTAAGGCTTGCACGAGCGGCATTTACTTGAAAAAGGAAGGCATTGTGAAAGTATTAGTAGCGATCAAACGCGTGATTGACCCTTATGCCAAAGTGAGGGTGAAAAGCGATGGTAGTGGGGTAGAAACCGCTAACGTCAAGATGACCATGAATCCCTTTTGTGAAATAGCGGTTGAGCAAGCCGTACAGTTAAAAGAGGCAGGCATCGCTGAGGAGGTCGTGGTGCTCTCTATCGGAGATAATCTCTGTAAGGAACAGCTGAGAACGGCCTTAGCACTAGGAGCCGACCGAGCGATTCACGTAACGGCTGCGCAGTCTCCTGAACCATTAGCGGTGGCGAAAATAGTTAAGAAAATAATGAAACAAGTTGCACCTTCTCTTGTTTTGCTGGGTAAGCAGTCAATTGATACTGATAATAACCAAGTTGCCCAAATGCTTGCCGCGATAACGGACTCCCCTCAAGGCACTTTTGCTTCAGATATTACTATTGAAGGCGAGAGTGTAGTGGTAACACGAGAGATTGATGGCGGCCTTGAAACGGTAAAGTTAGTAATGCCAGCCATTATCAGTACAGACTTACGCTTAAATGAACCCCGCTATGCCTCTCTACCGAATATTATGAAAGCGAAAAGAAAACCTTTGGATGTGATGACATTGGATGAGCTAGGAATAAGTTTGAATAGTAGTCATGAGATCCTTGAGGTGATGTCACCGCCAGTTCGATCCTCAGGAATAATGGTCAGTAGTGTGTCTGAGTTGGTTGATAAACTTAAACATGAAGCCAAAGTGATTTAACCCATAGGAGCGACCTAATGAGTGACAAAAAGTTAGCAACGCTTGTGATAGCAGAGCATGATAATCAACGTGTGTCAGTGGAGACCCTTCGTGCGTTAACGGCAGCGAAAAGTATGCATGAACAGGCGGCAGACAAAACTTGCTTTACCGTGCTCGTTATCGGTTTCGAGTGTCGTGCCGTGGCCGAGCAGCTTGCCACTGTAGAGAGAGTAGAGGAGGTGATAGTCGTGGATGCACCGTGCTATCAACATCTATTGGCTGAGAGCGTTAGCGAGCTTATTGTTCAAGTGACTAAAGAGGGCGCTTATTCACACATTTTGGCCTCTGCGACCACCTTTGGAAAAAACATCATGCCGCGAGTAGCCGCATTATTGGATGTAGGGCAACTGTCGGATGTTATTGCTATTGAAGCCCCTGATGTGGTGGTTAGACCTATCTATGCTGGCAATGCTCTGGCTCGTGTTAAAAGCCGTGATGAGATAAAAGTTGTCACCATACGAAGTTCGGCGTTTGATGCGATTGAACTTGGTTCGCAAGTTTTTGCTTCAATAAAACAGATAAAGAACGATAAAACATCACGAAATTCGGAATTTCTGTCGCAACAGAAGGTAAAAACGATACGCCCTGATTTACCGGCTGCAAATGTGGTGGTGTCTGGTGGCAGAGGGCTGGGCAACAAAGAGAGTTTTGTTCTGATTGAACAGTTAGCCGATAAACTAGGCGGTGCTATTGGTGCATCTCGAGCAGCTGTCGATGCGGGCTTTGTTTCCAATGATCTGCAAGTGGGACAGACAGGTAAAATTGTAGCTCCTGATCTCTACATTGCCGTCGGTATCTCAGGGGCTATTCAACACTTAGCAGGTATGAAAGAGTCTAAAGTGATTGTGGCGATTAACAGTGATGCTGAAGCGCCAATCTTTCAAATTGCAGATTATGGTTTAGTCGGAGATCTGTTTGAGATCATGCCTGAACTGATCAACAAGGTGTAACACACAAACAATAACGTAAAGCCATATAAAAGTGGCCCTTCATTTATAAGAGGCCGCTTTAGTTATGCGCTACTTAACGAGTTCATACCGTAGGCTTAAGTAGTCGCTTGTTGTAGGTGCAGAACAAGGGCTTTAATGAATCTTGCGGCTTCTCCTCCCGTACAGGCACGGTGATCAAAGGTCATGGATAGCGGCATCGCTTTCACTGTCACCGCCTGCTGATCCTGAATGATCACTTTTTCAATGATCCGACCTGCACCCACAATAGCGACTTGTGGTGTGGTAACAACCGGAGTGGCATAAATACCAGCGATAGCACCAAAGTTAGATAAGGTAATAGTGGCGTGCTGAAGCTGCTCTCTACCAATTTTACGAGCACGGATACCTTGTACGGTCTTATCCAACCACTGGCGAACCCCTTTGGCGCTGTATTCATCCGCATGGCGTAATACTGGAACATAGAGCCCGTGACTGCTATCAACGGCGATGCCTATATTCACGGTACTATGTACACAGCGAGTCATGGTCTCAGCATCAAACCACGCATTTAAGGCGGGTTCTTGCTGACAGGCGTTAATCACTGCTTGGATAAGTCGAATAGAGATATCTTCACTCTCTTGCCAATCCACCAGTAATGCCTCTTCAGTAATGGTCACCGCAGCCACATTATGGTGTGACTGGGCCATCGTATTGACCATGGTACGACGAGCCCCTTTTAATACCTCAGTTCCGGGAAGTTGTTGATCACATTGATTGTAGATATCGGCATCCACAATTAACCCATCAGGTCCGCTGCCTTTGAATGCCTGTAAATCCACCCCTAATCGTTGGGCTAAACGTCTGGCTGAAGGCATGGCGGTAATGAGTTTTTTGGCTGAGGTATTTTTATCACCTCCAATCCAGAAATCATCCACATCGACATGGTGGCTCTGCTGTGACACATTACCCACTACGGTAGCGGCGTCTTCCTTATTTGCTAAAACAGAGCGATCAGCATCAGCAGTTTGATCTGCGGTTTCAGCCTCTTCAATTTCGAGCAGTAAACAGCCAATATTAATGACATCACCTTCATTGCCATACCGGTTGATGATTTTTCCACTGTAAGGTGCAGGCACCTCAACAATGGCTTTCGCCGTTTCTATTGTGACGACAATTTGATCTACGGTTACCGTGTCACCAACTGTAATGTGCCACTCTACAATCTCTGATTCGGCCAAACCTTCGCCTAAGTCGGGTAGCATAAATGATTTCATTTCCAGCCCTCCACTAATCCACGTGCCGCAATTACAATATCATCTGGTTGAATCATGAAAAATTCTTCATTGCGATAGTAAGGCATGATCGTATCCATGCCAGTCACTCGTTTGGGTGGGGCCTTTAACAAACACATGGCATGCTCTGCCGTTCTTGCTAAAATTTCAGCCCCTACGCCGCAGGTCTTACTGGCTTCATGTACGACTAAAAGTCGCCCCGTTTTCTCTAAAGAGTGAAGTATGGTTGCCATGTCGATAGGTTTGATAGAGGCGAGATCGATCACTTCTACCTCGATACCTTGTGAAGAGAGAGTGTCCGCGGCTTGCAGCGATTCAACGACACTGGCGCCCCAGGTGACAAGGGTAAGGTCTCGCCCTTTTCGAAGGGTAAAACAGGTATCAAGTGGTAGAGCGACTCCGTTGTCTGTGACATCAGATTTAACCGTGCGGTAGATGCGTTTTGGTTCAAAAAACATCACAGGATCATTACTTCGAATGGAAGCAAGCAGTAGGCCATAGGCGCGTTGAGGTGAGGAGGGGATCACCACTTTAAAACCTGGAATATGAGCAAACAGTGACTCGATACTTTCAGAGTGATGTTCCGGTGCATGTATACCGCCCCCAAAGGGAGCACGAAACACCGCAGGGCAAGTTAGACGACCACGGGTTCGATTACGCATTCGAGCAGCATGGCACATCAGATGTTCCATCGCGGGGAAGACAAAGCCTTGAAACTGGAATTCAGCCACAGGACGTAATCCTTGCGAGGCCATACCGACACTCACCCCACCGATGAGTGCTTCTGCCAGAGGAGAGTCGATCACTCGCTTTAGGCCAAACTTCTCTTTAAGGCCGACTGTGGCACGAAAAACCCCTCCGTTATCACCGACATCTTCGCCTAATACAACAACACTTTGGTCTATATTCATTTCGTGGTGCAGAGCAAGATTGACTGCTTCAAGTAACGTTATCTCAGCCATTCTTTCCCCCTTGCATGCGCATCGCTTTATTGATTAGCTCATCACGCTGTTGCTGCAGTTCACTTGGTAAGGTTTCATATAGGTAATCAAAAGAGGTTTCTGGGGCTTGAACAGAGAGTGCGAGATAACGGGTGACGGCTTTCTCTACCTCCTCTTTGCACTCTTCATGCAGCAGTTCATCTTGTGGAACACTCCAAAGCTGCTGCTTGATAAGGTAAGATTTTAAGCGGTTAATAGGTTCGTATTGCCATGCTTGTTGCAGTTCATCATCACTGCGGTAGCGACTGGCATCATCAGCGGTTGTGTGATCACTTAGCCGATAACTGATTGCTTCAATAAGTGTAGCCCCTTTGCCTTTTCGGGCGCGGTCAACACTCGTTTGAACAGCATCGAACATTGCGACCACATCATTACCGTCTACGGTCAGGCCAGGGATACCTGCCCCTTTGGCCTTTTCAGCTAAAAATTCAGCCCCGCACTGCAGGCTACGTGGCACCGAAATCGCCCACTGGTTATTGTTGACAACAAAAACTAGAGGAATATTCCAAGCTCCTGCGCAGTTAATGGATTCGAGAAAGTCACCTTTAGAGGTCGCACCGTCTCCACAAACCACCAAGGCAGCTTGATGTTGACCAGAGATTTTCAGTGCTGAAGCGACACCAACGGCATGAGTACATTGGGTTGCAATCGGGACACAGAAAGGCAAGTCTCGGCAGTGGGATTGATGATTATCGGCACTAAAATCACTGCCACGTTCATCGCCCCCCCAGTATTGTAAATTCTTTTCCATCGGAATGCCCCGTGCCCACATGGCAGGCATATCGCGGTAATAGGGGATAAAGACATCATGGGTATGCAATGCACGGCCAATAGCGATGCCGATGGCTTCAGCACCTAAATGGGACGGGTAGGTACCAAGCTTTCCAGTGCGTTGTAGTGCTATCGCTTTGTTGTCATAAGTGCGAGTCAATACCATGTCACAATAAAAACCAAGTAATCGCTGTGAATCTGCCCAATCTGGTAGTTCAGCGACGAGTTCACCATGGTGGTCGATAAAACGATGCATGGGTAATGCCTGAATATTCATCTCAAGCTCCTCTTGATGCTACGTTAAACGTCAAAGGTAATATCGCTAATCACACATATTCATTATTTGAGAAAAAGAGTGCTATGAAACACTGTTCTTAAATTCCTCATAGCATCGTGCCATTTTGCTGTAAATGCAGTGCTATTTAGTGATTAATCTTGATAGAACCCGATACATTAAGTGTAACTAAGATGTTAAGTTCTGCATGAATTTATGATAGTGCTATCAATTAAACGAGGAGATGGGTAGTTAGAACAGACGATAATAGGGCATTTTAAAACGGTATTGGCTCAATATTGAAAACATTCACTAAGTGTGCAGAGAAATTCGCCAGATTATTGTGTAGGTTAAAGAAGCAAACCACTACCGAAATCAATCAACTGTATGATAATGTGATTATTCAAAACGTTAAAGGAGCACTCAGATGCAGTTAATTGCCCCGTCGTTATTCTTCGAAGCTGAATTCTCATCATTTTGTGATGATTATATCCATAATGATCCAGAGAATGGGGAGTACTACCTGGATGGTAAAACCAATTTTTCGCATTACGTTCAACGTTTAACGGATGAAGAGAGAGGGGTGAACTTAAAAGAGGGGTATGTCCCTTGTAGCCACTATTGGTTAGTGAATAGCGATAAGTCGATTGTGGGTGCAATTCGTGTTCGACATAATATTGATAGTGAGTTTTTATCACTAGAAGCGGGTCACATTGGCTATGATATTGCGCCATCATTTCGTCGTTTAGGCCATGGTAAAACAATGTTGAAATTGGCACTTGCAAAGGCGAAAGCGCTAGGGTTATTTCGCGTGTTAGTGACAGCTGATGAGGATAATATTGCCTCACGTAAAATCATCGAAGCATCTGATGGAGAGCTGGAAGATATTGTGATGGGTAAGGTGTTTCCCAACCCACTAGCTCGATATTGGATTTACTGCTGATTATGCGACTTGATAAGTTTGTGTGCAAAAGTACAGCGTTAACCAAAAGTGAAGCTCTTAAGGTTATTCATGCGGGGGCTGTGAGTGTAAATGGTCGTCCAATCATTAATGAAGCAACTCAAGTACATGAGAACAACCAGATATGGCTTAATGAAACGCCATTGATTGCACGAGCTTTTCGTTATCTTTTAATGCACAAACCGGTTGATACCATCTGTTCAAACATTGATGAGCGTTACCCATCACTGTTCAATCATATTGACATAGAAAACAAAACTGAACTGCACATTGCGGGACGTCTTGATGCAGATACGACAGGCTTAGTATTGATCACTGATGATGGACGCTGGTCTTACAATATTACGATACCGACTAAACAGTGTAAAAAAGTGTACCGCGTTGGGTTAACTCGCCCCCTTTGTGATGCTATTCCTGCTGCATTTTTACAGGGAGTACAGCTGCAAGGAGAGGATCGATTGACCTTGCCAGCTATTGTTGATGTGGTAAGCCCAACCGAAGTGCTATTGACGATCACAGAAGGGAAATTTCACCAAGTTAAACGAATGTTTGCTGCTGTCGGTAATCGTGTCCAAACGCTACATCGTGAGCAGATTGGTGACGTACGGTTAGATGTGAAAAGTGGTGAGTGGCGCTACTTATCGAAAGAAGAAATAGCATCGTTTAATGTGGAAGAGTAAGCGCGTTGGTGATAAAAAAAAGCGAGAAACCAAATAGTTTCTCGCTTTTTTTATACGGTGTTATTTGGTAACGCGCTTACAGTTTCTTAGAAGCGAGTCCAGCAAGAGCAATAATACCAAGTCCCACTAACATGATTTCGCCTTTACCACTGTCAAAGCCGGCTTTAACACCTGCGATAGCAACGATAGCAATAGCAACTGGGATTACATACTTAACTAAGTTGTACCACAAACCAAATAGAGGGAATGACACTTTACCGTCGTTAGTGATCTCTTTCTCAAGATCTGCACGGTTAAGTCTCCAACCAGCGAAGATACATAGAAGCATACCACCAACCGCGAGGAAGATTTTATCCGTTAACAAGTCAAAGATATCAAATGCACCAGTACCAAATAGTGTTGGACCAACGCCACCAAGTGATAGAGAAGCAAACACACAAAGTGAAGCCATTACAGCACTTGCTGAGAATACGGCAGTAGAACGCTTCATGCCTTTCTCATCGATAAGGTAAGAAACCACAACTTCAAGCAGTGAAACTGATGACGTTAATGCTGCAACACTCAGTGCAACAAAGAACATCAATGCGAACAGTAGACCAACAATACCACCCATTTCAGCGAACAGTTGAGGAACCACCACAAACACTAAACCAGGGCCAGCAGCAGGAGCCATACCAAATGCAAACATTGCAGGGAACATCGCCACACCAGCTAGGATAGCAACACCCGTATCAAGTGCTGTAACCATGGCTGTTGTTTGAACAAGGTTCTCTTTCTTCTTCAGATAGCTACCGTATGTGATCATACAACCCATACCTAAGCTTAGTGAGAAAAACGCTTGACCAAGAGCCGCTAAAATGGTGCTGCTGTCTACTTTAGAGAAGTCAGGTTTGAATAGGAACTCAAGACCCGCGCTTGCACCTGGAAGGCTTAAACCTTTCACTGCAACCACAACAAGAATAACGAACAGCAAAGGCATTAATACTTTGCCCGCTTTCTCAATACCGCCAGAGATACCTTTAATAACAATGAAGATATTCAATAGAAGGTATAGCCCCATCCACATTAATGGTTCTACAGGGTTAGAGATAAAGTTACCAAAACTATCGCCAATAGCATCAGGTGTGCTTAATAGGCCAGTCGCAATCTTATAGATGTAAGCAATAGACCAACCACCCACAACCGGGTAGAAGCCCATGATCAACAGACCACTCATTACGCCGATAACACCAATGAAGCTCCAGCGACGGTCAGTTGATTTAAATGCACCTACAGCAGAAAGACCTGTTTTACGGCCTACTGCAAACTCAGTAAGCATGACACTAAAACCGATAGTAATAACAAACAACAAGTAGATCGCAACAAACGCGCCGCCGCCACTTTCACCTGCTGTGTAAGGAAATTTCCAAATGTTACCTAAACCAACAGCTGATCCAGCTGCGGCCATTACGAATCCAAGTTTCGAGCCCCACGTATCACGAGGTTTTGGGGCTGTAGTCGATTTATCCACGGTATCTCCATATATGTGTAGTTTAACTTTCAGTCGGCGTCAGAAAGTGGGTGTAAATAAATTTGTACACTTTGGTGTACATTTATAAAAGTAATTAATCACGCCGCGTTAGTGACAATTAAAACAGTTTGTGGTTATAGATTAAAGCCCTAAAAGAGGAAAAATCTGGTTTTTGTGCTATCAGCGTGGTCAATTGCTGCTTTTTTAATCATTGAGCGAGCTAATAGCTGACTAAGTAGCTAATGCATTGTTTTTATAGTGTAAAGAAAAATGTTCTTTATAGTGTGCTTTATGTTGCTGATTAGGTTTGACTTACTAGAGGTAAACTCGGTGATTTATAGAGTAAAACAATGAATATTGGGTGTTTTATAGAATATTAGTAGTGAATGGTAAATAATTCGTTACGTAATGTGAAAAGTATCAAAAAGAGATGCGATTTGAATTTACTCACGTTAATCGAGAGACATAGATTCGTCATTTATACTGAAAAGGATAAAAATACCTCTAAAGTGGCGAGCACAGACTATGCTTGTTAATGTTAAAATCATGCATCATTAATAAAAGTAGCTCGCATGGAAAATAAATTTTTACTTGATGGGCATCGCTCAATAAACGTGTTATTACGTAAACTTGCTCTTGGCATGGATCGCCCCACACTAAATAGAAAAATTGTGAGTTTAACTGAACGACTTTTTGGTGAAAGAAAAGCCTCTATTTTACTGTTAAATCCTCACAATCAGACCTTGCACCTAGAGTTTGCACCTAACCTCCCTGAATTTTATAATCAGGCTATTGAAGGCGTCGGGATCGGTGAACATGTTGGCTCTTGCGGTGCTGCTGCTTTTTTAAAAAGACCAGTGATTGTTGATGATATTAATAAGCACCCTAATTGGGCTCCTTTTTTACCTTTAACACAAAAAGCGAACCTCCGTGCGTGCTGGTCTGTGCCGATTATTTCATCAGATGAACATGTCCTAGGCACTTTTGCCATTTATAGTGATAAGCCATCAACACCGCTCCCTTTTGAACTTGAAATAGCCGGTTTACTTGCTTCTCTTTACTCTGTTGCTTTAGAGAAATATGAGCAAGAGGATCAGCTGAAATTTCATGCTAATCGTGATTCATTAACCCACTGCTATAACCGCAGAGCTCTGTTGACTAAAGTATCATCGCTAGTCAATAACTCAGCCGCTTCAGATAACGTTTTGGCGTGCTTTTTTATCGATGTTGATAAGTTTAAATATATTAATGATACTCATGGACATCAAATAGGGGATGACACCTTAATTAAAGTTGCGAATATATTAAGGGAGACAATGGCAGGCAGTGCGAAGATTGGACGTTATGGTGGTGATGAGTTTGTGGCTTTTTGTTGTTTTTCTTCTAAAGATCAAGCTGAAGATTTCCATATCAAATTGAGTCATAGATTAAATGAAGAACTGAACATCAATGGATATATTTTTTCATCTAGTGTGGGGATGGGGTGCTGTGCATTGAGTGAACTTGGTGAGTTCAGTGATTTGATCGCTTATGCGGACAAAGATATGTACCGCATTAAACAGAGTAAAATTACTCGATAGGCCGCCCCTAGAGGCGAACCACTGGATCGTCATGAATGGCTTTTATTTCTCTTCTGACGTGTAACTTGAATAAGAGCAGTAGTAGCAACCATTTGATTGAGGGAATATCTCTTTAGCAGCACTCAGGGCAGTACTGCAGGCGGTGTGGTAACCAAGTGGTTCACAGTTTTTTATCCCTGGGCTGTGAGTACAATTTGCGGTGTGAATTTCATGATCGCCATTATCTTGTTCTTTTTTATCAACATAAAACAGACTCATAATCACCTCTTACAATTAGAATGCAAACGGATGTTTGTGTCTCCACACTACTCCTAAAAAGAGTAAGGGATAGATAATGATCGTCATAGTTAGATAGGGGTCACTTTGCAGCCCGTCTTGGCGAAAAGATTATGCACAGATTTACTATTAGCATAAAAAAGCCACCTGCTAGGGTGGCTTGTTTTGTTACTGTTATGTCTCTTCTGGCGGTTCAGCCGGCGCTACTGGTTCAGGGAACGCTCTGCACGGCTTTGCTACCAAGCTACGAGTTTCCGCTTTTATCTCTGCGATGATTAACTCAAACTGGTCACCCAACTTATACTCGATGTTCGAGTCGATTGAGATGGTGCCAAGATCTGCACTGCACTCTAGGCGTTTTTTATTAGCAACAATCAGGGAACCAGGAATAAAAGCCGACGCCCCATTCTCCAGCAGACGTACTCGCATTCCTGCGCGGTTAATATCAAAGATTTCACCAGTAAACGTGGTGCCTTTGGTTACATCATCCGCTAGGGTGCGTACATATAACCAATCGGTAACGGAACGTTCAGCCATACGGTGATGCTTACGGTGAAGCGCCATCTCATTACCAACAACATCATCAGGAAGCTGAATAGGATCTTTATTTAAGATGTGGGCTTTAAGTAAGCGATGGTTAATCATGTCGCCATATTTACGGATAGGTGATGTCCATGTGGCATATACCGGTAGACCCATAGCAAAGTGAGGTTCAGGTTGATTACCCACTTCACTGTATGCCTGCATTTTTCTAATGCGGTTGTCGATATAGACATTACTAGAGGCGGTTAACCAACGACGCAACGCACTGAAACCCTCTAAAGTCGCTATAGACTCTTTATCAAAAGGCGTTGGAGTCGTTTCATTTACAAGCTCCAGTACTGTATCGATTTTTTCAGGTTTAAAACCAGCGTGGGTATTAAATACGCCAGTATTGAAACTCTTTTTAAGCACAGTACCTGCACAGATGTTAGCGGTAACCATGGCTTCTTCAACCAGACGGTTAGCACTACGTCGCATGTCGGCATGAATGGCTATAACGTCGTTATCTTCGCTTAATTCGAATCGGTAATCTGGGCGATCAGGGAACACTACAGCGTTCTCTTGACGCCAAGCCGCCCTGGCTTGAGCAAATTCATGCAGTTGGTTAACTTGTTGAGCGATGGTCTCCGTTGGCTGCCAATATTCACACGAACCGTTTTCTAGGTAGTCTGAGACATTATCATATGCTAATCGGGCCTGAGAGCGGATCCACGCAGCTACAAAGGTAATGTCATCTTGGATAACACCTTGAGCATTCACTGTCACTGTACAACAGATAGCGGGTCTTTTTTCTCCATCGATGAGTGAGCAGAGATCATCACTTAACTCACGCGGTAACATTGGAATGTTACGACCAGGCAGATAAATGGTATATCCGCGCTCACGAGCCACTACATCCATAGGGTCGTTCGGTGAGATATAAGCAGTAGGATCGGCGATGGCAATGGATAGAGTAAAATCACCATTGGCTTCTTTGTGAATATACAGCGCATCATCCATATCTTTGGTGGAAGCACCGTCGATCGTTACAAAAGGGAGGTGAGTCATGTCAACACGATTCAGTTCAGGGTCGTCTTGAATAGCCCACTGCGCGATCCCTTCAGGCTCAGAGTTGGGCAGATCATTTTGCGCCAAAGTTACCCACCAAGGCGCAATTTTGTCATCAGCGTCGGTGATTTTTTCCGTGATTTGAGCAAGAAACTGACTCTCCCCCTCATTAAGAGGATGTTGAACAAGCTGAGCAACAACCCAGTCTCCCTCATTAAGACGTTCAGGGTTCACCCCTTTCTTTGTCTTAGCGGGTAATGCAACCGTTAATTGCGGATGATCAGGCATCACCATCAGACGTTTTTTATTGTATTTGATACGGGCGATAAAACGAGCCACCGCTTGTTCAATGAGTGTGTCTGGTTCAACAGACTCTTTCTCATTATTAGTACGTAGTAGTGCACTGATGCGGTCGCCATGCATCACACTCTTCATAAATGGTGGTGGGATAAAATAACTGGTTTTATCATCACATTCCAGAAAGCCAAAGCCACGGTCAGTTGCTTTTACTTTTCCCTCTTTTTTAGGAATGTTCTCTTTAATTTGTTGCTTTAATTGAGCAAGTAGTGGGTTGTCTTGAAACATGATCTCAGTTCTTAAGGTGAATAACTCACACACTATAATCAGCACGCATGACGATTGCTAGCTTAGTTAAAGAAAAAAGAGTGGAAGGAGTAACAGCATAACGAGGATAAATTAAAGCTGTTTAGGTCAATAAATGCTCTAAAAGGTGAATATTGAGACAAATTTGTGATGATGTTCAAAATTATCTGGCATTTTTGCTCAGAATAAGGCAGAATTCGCGCCTCTTAAAACGTGTCCCGACCGCTTACTTGCTGTTTCAGAGAAATGCTGAGTGATGGGACTTCTATTAGTTAGATTATTATTGGAATCCCAATGTCAGAATCTGTTACAGAATTTCGTCAGTTAGACCTGAACGAAACATTATTGTCTGCGTTAGACACTATGGGCTTTACTGCTCCTACTCCTATCCAGGCTGCTTCAATCCCTGAACTTCTTAAAGGCAAAGACGCATTAGGTAAAGCACAAACGGGTACGGGTAAAACTGCTGCTTTTTCACTACCAATTCTAAACAAAATCGATTTAGCACAGCATAAGCCACAGGCTATTGTTATGGCGCCAACTCGTGAGCTTGCGATTCAGGTAGCTGCAGAAATTAAAACACTAGGTCAGAACATTCGTGGCCTTAAAGTATTAGAGATTTACGGTGGTGCTTCAATCGTTGATCAAATGCGCGCGCTTAAAAATGGTACTCACATTGTTGTTGGTACTCCTGGCCGTGTTAAAGATTTAATCAACCGTGACCGTTTGCACCTTGGTGAAGTTAAGACGTTTGTTCTTGATGAAGCTGATGAAATGCTAAAAATGGGCTTTGTTGATGACGTAACTTGGATCCTTGAGCAAGCGCCAGAAACTGCACAACGTGTGCTTTTCTCTGCGACTATGCCACCAATGGTGAAAACGATCGTTAACCGCTTCCTAAGAGATCCTGCTCGTGTTGACGTTGCTGGTGAAAACCGCACTGTATCAAAAGTTGAGCAAAACTTCTGGGTAGTGAAAGGCGTAGAGAAAGACGAAGCAATGAGCCGTCTACTTGAAACCGAAGAGACTGACGCATCAATCGTATTCGTTCGTACTCGTCAAGATACAGAGCGTCTAGCTGATTGGCTAAATGCACGTGGCTTCAATGCTGCAGCTCTTCACGGTGACATTCCACAGTCACAACGTGAGCGTACTGTTGAAAACATCAAACGTGGCGTGACTGACGTACTCGTCGCGACAGACGTTGTTGCTCGTGGTCTAGATATCGCGCGTATAACACACGTATTCAACTATGACATCCCGTTTGATGTAGAGTCATACATCCACCGTATCGGCCGTACTGGTCGTGCTGGGCGTCAAGGTAAAGCTATACTTCTAGTTCGTACCAACCAGATTCGCATGCTGCACACTATTGAGCGTGTTACTAAATCGTCAATGGAAGAGATTCAACTTCCAGCAAGAGATAAAGTAGCCGAGTGTCGTGTTAATGCACTGGCAACTGAGCTTGAAGCAGACAAAGAGAACGACAACCTAACCGCATTCTCAGATCTTATTGCAAAACTGCAAGAGACTTTAGGTGTTGATGCAACAACAATTGCTGCGATGCTTCTTAAGCGTCAACAAGGTAAGCGTCCTTTATTCTATCAAGGTCCTGATCCAATGGTTGCGGCTATCGAGCGTGAGAAAAACCGTCGTAGCAATCGTCGCGATGATCGTGGTGGTCGTAATGACCGTGGTGCTGAGCGTGGCGAACGTCGTACTTACAACGATGCAGATTTTGATACGTATCAGTTGGCAGTGGGTCGTGAGCAAGGTGTTCAAGTTAAAGATATCGTTGGTGCACTAGCAAACGAACTTGGCTTTACCAAAGGCGCAATTGGTGCAATTAAATTGGCACCTGGTCACACTTACGTACAGCTTCCAAAGAAAATGTCAGCAGAAGTTGCTAAGCAGCTAAAAGCGCTTCGCATTCGTCAAAACGAAACTAAAGCTGTTGTGGTTGAAGGTGTAGATCTTAGCCGTGAAAACCGTGGTGGTCCACGTGGTGGCAACCGTGACGGCGGCCGTGGTGGATACCGTGGTAACCGTGAAAATGGTGAAGGTGGTCGTCCACGTCGTGATGGCGAGCGTCGTTTTGATCGTAACCGTGGCGGTAACAGCCATCGTGGTAGCAGCACCGGCGGAGCAAACCGTGGACCTCGTTCAGAAGGTTAATCCTTATTGATTGAGGCCTGATCCGCTGTCAAATTATTGAAACCGAGCCGTTTAACTGGCTCGGTTTTTTTATGCTATGAACAAAATAAACAGATTTAGTAATCTGAATATTAGTTGATCTAGAACAGCAAAAAGTAAGGATATGAGAGATATCTAATAACAAAAGTTGATAAATTAAAAAAAAATTGAATAATAGAGGCATATGGATATTTGCTGATAAGCACTCAGCTTCTTAAGACCTCAACATAGAGATATAACATGGCTAATGCGTTCGTTCTAGTAATCAACTCTGGTAGTTCATCATTAAAATTTGCAGTTATCGATTCACAATCAGGAGAAGCCGTACTTAGTGGTTTAGGCGAGTGTTTTGGTATGAGTGACCCAACCATGAGTTGGAAGTTTGCTGGAACTAAGTATGATGTATCCATCACTGGTGAAGGAGACCATCATAAACTAGCGATTAAACGTTTAGTGGGTATCATCAACGAGTATGGACTCGCTGACCAAGTAACAGCAGTGGGTCACCGTATTGTTCATGGTGGTGAGAAGTTCACTAAAACGGTTCAAATTAACGATGACATCTTAGCAGAAATTACCAAGCTTTCTGATTTAGCGCCTCTACATAACCCTGCAGGTGCAAAAGGAATTGAAGCTGCTATTGAGGCTTTTCCAACACTTCCACAGTTTGCTGTTTTTGATACTGCCTTCCATCAAACTATGCCATCAAAAGCCTTTACTTGTACCATCTCAAATGATTTATATAAAAAGCATGGTATCCGTCGTTACGGCTTCCATGGAACTAGCCATTATTTTGTTAGTCGTGAAGCCGCAAAATTAATCAACAAACCAATCGATCAGAGTAGCTTTATCTCTGTGCACTTAGGTAATGGGGCATCTGTGTGTGCGATTAAAGATGGGCAGAGTGTTGATACCAGCATGGGCTTTACACCGCTTGCAGGCTTGATGATGGGCACACGTTGTGGCGATATTGACCCAGGTGTTATTGAGTTCATGATGAAGAAAGGTTGGACTCAAGAAGATATCTTCTCAGAGCTGAATAAGAACTCTGGCTTCTTAGGTGTTTCTGGACTAACTAGTGACGCACGTGGCATCTTAGAAGCGATGGAAGAGGGTCACAAGGGCGCTACACTTGCTTTTGAAGTGTTCACCTATCGTGTAGCTAAATACATCGCTTCTTACATGGTAACGCTTGATTCACTCGATGGCATCATCTTCACAGGTGGTATTGGTGAGAATGCACTTCCAATTCGTAAAGAGATTCTGAAGTACCTAAAAATCTTCGGCTATAAAGAGAATGAAGCCGCTAACGCCGACGCACGATTTGGCGCCCAGGGCATCATCACTGAAGAGGGCACACCCGTTGCGATGGTCATTCCAACTAATGAAGAGTTTGTTATTGCGCAGCAGTCGGTTGAACTTCTGTAAAGCGTATAAAATTTAGTATTCTATAAAGCGAGCCTAAACGGCTCGCTTTTTGGTTTTATATGATCTCACCACATATCTTTAAGTGGGAGTCTCTGCTTCACTATCACTCATCAGGTCTTCGTAAAAGGCTCTTTTTGAGTCATATCCATAGTACTTCCACAAGTCTTTCTCTTCAATTCGATATTCATTCACAATGGTTGAGATCCATTGTTTACGAGTATCTAAGATCAAACTTTGAATCGATTTGCATAAACGCATAATTAAATTCTCTGTAAATTGGTCAACTTCATTGTATTTAATGTCAGTACTCCTTAAAGTACAAACTGTCCGACTATCAGTACTATTTGACCAAATTCAATTCTTAATTCACCCATTCCTATATCATTCAATACATAACGCTCACGGCAGATAAAGGCAGTAGATTATAAAAGGGTATCTAGAGCGAGTGCCACAAAGAGTTGGCACATCCTGGCGCTATCAGAAACTATTGGAAGAGACAAAAAGTTATGCGTGGCATCGTCATGCTGAATATGAGGTGGTTATTCATCGCCATTTTGAAGGCAGTATTTTTATTGGTCACCATGAATCGGATATTACGCACAACCATATGGTCATGATTGGGCCCGGAGTTCCCCATGCCGTTTACTCAACCCCAAGTGATCAACCTCAGATGTGTGAAACTCATATTGTTTGGTTTAGGAAAGATTGGATTGAACAACTGATTTCAGTTTGCCATGAGTTAAACCCACTTAAGAATTTATTGTTTAATGGCGGAAGAGGATTGCAGTTTTCACCTCAAACGGCAGAGCAAGCCACACAATTGTTGGAGGGTGTATGCAAACAGTCACCAGCAAATCAAATCGCCTCATTAATTTCTTTCTTTGCATTATTATTGGATGACAAACATTTTGTTCGCCTAACGAATCTGACAAATTATATCGATAAAGATGATGACATTGTGAAGGATGAGCGATTAGAAGCTGCGGAGACGTATTTACTAAAAAATTATGCTTATCCGATCACTCTCAATGACGTGTCCAAGCATTTGTATACAAGTGAAACCAGTGTACGCCGGTTGTTTCGCAAACATTTTAATGAAAGCTTTAGTCAACATTTAAAGAAGATTCGACTCAATATCGCCTGTGAGTTATTGATGAGTACCGACTTACCCATTCAGATTGTGCTTGAAAAAGTGGGTTACGAGAATCAAGCGAATTTTAACCGTCAATTTAAACAATATAAGCGAATTACACCTAGCAAGTATCGATCTCAAATACGTCAAAAAGCTAAACTATGAGCCGATATTTTTTAACAGGCTCGCAGCGTTTGCAGGGTCAAAACTCCCGTTGTAATGGCTCCATAGAAAAACGTCCCGTCAAAGAATTATCCTTTATCGTTATTGCTTTTTTCATTTCGACACGTAACTACTATGGGTTAAATTCAATTAAAAGAGAGTGGGAATCATCATGACATCTTCTATTAACACTTCAATGAACCCACGAGTATGGGCGATGCTCATTTTATTTCCGTGTTGTGGGGAGAGTCGTTTTTTTTCGTCGGTGTAGCTGTAGTAGAGCTACCTCCGTTGACCATTGTTACTCTTAGAGTAGGGGGCGCTACTATGACGTTATGGGCTATAGCGCTCATGGTTGGGCTTCGTCTACCTAATAAATTAAGCATAAGGGATATTTTCTAGGAATGGGGTTGCTAAATAACGTGATTCCATTTGTGCTGATTGTATGGGGTCAAACTCAAATCGCCTCTGGATTGGCATCTATTCTTAACGCCGCAACACCTATCTTTACCGTGGTGGTGGCAGGATTATTTCTTACTGACGAACGTCCGACGCCATTAAAACTAATAGGGGGAGCAGTAGGTCTTATTGGCGTTGTATTGATGGTTGGACTGCACGCTTTAAGTGGCAATGGCAGATTGCTTGCTCAATTGGCCATTATTGCTGCTGCTTTATCTTATGCTTTTGCAGGTCTTGCTATTATTTCGACCGCGATTGCCTATGTTCTCTATTTCAAAATACTCGAGTTAGCAGGTGCGACTAACGTTTTATTGGTGACGCTCTTGGTTCCTGTCTCGGCTATTTTACTCGGTAGGCTGTTTCTAAATGAATCCTTGGGAACAATTCATTTTGTAGGTATGTTGATGATTGCTATTGTCCTGTCTGCCATAGATGGGCGATTATGGGTTCATGGTAAATCTGTTAGGGGTTAATCTTCAGCATTGGGTCTTCATCCCACGAATAAACCCTATGGATTTGAGGCCTTCCTATCTAGAATTGTTTATTAGCAATTATCCACGAAGGTAGTGATTGTAATCAGAACAAGGGTTTCTTAAACTTTAAGTCGGCATCGAAGTTTAATATGATTAGACTTTAGAGAACATCGATAATTTGAGAGGGACTAATGCTATCCGAGTGGTTAACACATAAAGATCAATTGAGACGTTACATTATAAAACAGACGGGTGATCTCGATGTTGCAGATGACATTTTGCAGGATGTCTACATCAAGGCCAGCCAAAAGATTGGACAATTAGAAACAAAAGATAAACTTCAGAATTGGCTATACCGTATTACTCATAACACGATTATGGACTTTTATCGCTCACAGCAAAATCATGAACCGTTAATTGACGACCAAGTTGAAGAAGCAACCTCTTCTGAAATCGTCAATCTACAATCAATGGCACAATGTTTACGCCCTATGTTTGATTGCTTACCAGAAAAATATCGCCAAGTAATGATTCTTTCCGAACTTGATGAGCTACCTCAACAGATAGTCGCGGATCAGTTAGGCTTATCATTGTCCGCAACAAAAAGTCGGATTCTGCGTGGCCGAGTAAAGCTTAAAGAGGTTCTAACAGATTGTTGTAACATAGAAGCCGGTGGTGAAGGGATCGTTGATTTTTACCCGAATGCTAAATGTGCAGACTTTGCTAAAAACAACAGCGGTAAATGAATGCCTTCATGGATTTGAACCGGTAACAGTTATCATGACTTTGTAAATACGTTTTTGTGTAACTCCGTGCTTTACACTATGGCGTAGTTGCGTCGCCGAGTGACCCTTGGTCCCATTTTTTCCTCCGATTATCACCCATCTGTAGAGACTAATGTAAAAAATAGAGCTGATTTTGCATCTTTTCTTGGCTCCCTGCGTCTTATCATAGTAACCAACGAATACTACTCGGAGAGAATCAATGTTCAACGTTGAACCAAAAAATAAAGACATCGCCAATAATTTTATTAAAACAGACAGCAAGATGCTCAATCAGATGTGGGGCAGTGATGATGTCGTGCCGTACTGGGTCGCTGACATGGACTTTCCGATTGCCCCTGCTATTACACAAGAATTACAACGCCTGGTGACGCGTGAAACGTACTCATATGAATTTGATTCTGAATCGGTTTTTTCTGCTATTTCTCAGTGGAATCACAGCCGTCATGGCTTAAATCTTAATCCTCAACACTTTGTGCAAGTACCGGGTGTATTGAGTGCCATTGCGTTGTTGATCCGAGAATTCTCTGCGGATGGAGAGGGAGTGCTTATTCAGACGCCAGTGTATCACCAATTTCGTCGTCTGATAGAGTCTGCAGGCAGAGTCGCGGTAGACAACACTTTAAAATTGGTCGACGAACACTATGAGATTGATTTTGATGATTTTGAAGAAAAACTACAGAATTCGAACATTAAGATTGTGCTGCTATGTAACCCCCACAACCCGGTTGGAAGAGTGTGGAAAAAGGGTGAGCTGGATAAGTTGGTTGCGATCGCAAAAAAATACCAAACTATGATTATCAGTGACGAGATTCATGCCGATATTGTTTTTAAAGGGTCAGAATTTACCAGTATCATTTCACTAGGTTACGAGAACAGTATTTCGATTATTGGCTCTCCGGCTAAAAATTTCGGACTCAGCAGCATCTCAAATGGCTACATCTACAGCGATAATTCAAAACTGCACTCGAAAGTGAAAGCGATGACAGCGTCGCTCTCTTTAGATCACGGCAATGCTCTGACAACCTACGCGACAATCGCGGCTTATCAGCACGGAGAAGCGTGGTTTAACGAATTTCTGGATTATACGCAAACAAGCATGAATTGGATAACGAACTTTCTAACAACCCATATTCCTCAGATTAGAGTTTTTAAGCCAGAAGGAACAAACCAAATCTGGTTAAATTTCTCCGGCCTAGACTTAGAGCCTGATCAACTAAAAGATCTGCTTGTGGCAAAAGCTAAAATGGCGCTAACTCCTGGCACTTGGTTTGGAGAACCAAACCAGAATTTCTACAGAATGAACTTCGCGTTGCCGCTGAATCAGATTGAAGCATCACTTCATCGATTATTAAGCGAAATCAAGGCGCTGTGATTTAAAATGATCTTCTGGCCAAAAGGGGAGTCGTTAGCTTTTGGCCTAGTAATGTTAAGGGCGCACAAGAGATAATAGTTAGGATTAAAGTCAATGGAAAACGAGGTTATTGAAGATGGCAACAGTAAGAATAAATTGGTATCTCAACACATTATCGAGAGTGTTGTTGAATGGCAGTTCATGAATGGTGTCGCGTTTCGTCAGGCCGATAGTACAGCAAGGCATGTTCCGTTCAGTATTGCACCCATGACAATGGAACGTTCGGTATATCAGCAATTGAAATCAGTGACTCCACTGGTTGCTCAATTGGTTAGCAACGTATCAGAAGATCACGATTTTTTACAACAATCACTTAATGATATGGCAAAGGCAGATCCCTTCTTTGGCCGTTTGATGGCGCTACATCAACAGGCTCACGGAGATACTGCTCATCGCTACGAACCAGCACGACAACCGTTACTCTTGATGCGTACTGATTTTATGGATGACCGTGAGCACGGCGCAAAGGTGATTGAATTTAATGGAATTGCGGCGGGTATGGGACCCTTTGGTCAACGTACAACGGAACTGCACTGCTTTATGAAAAAACAATGGAATCATGAATATCGCCATTGGCTCGAAGATGACACTGCCATGCCTGCTGAAAATAAAGGTATGGAGCAACTTGCTTTAGGTATCGCCACGGCTGCAAACAAAGTGAAAGCACATTTCGCCGATTTAAAGGTTGGCACGAATGAGCAACAACCGACGTTCCTGATGATAGTGCAAAAAGACGAAGGTAACGTCTACGATCAGCACCTTCTAGAAGTGGCGTTACAACATCTTAATGTGCGAACCGTAAGACGTACATTTGAGCAGTTAAATACGCAGCTTTCAAGTGGCGAAAAACATCGTCTTATCCTTGACGGTTTTGGTGCAATTGATTCGGTTTATCTGCGAGCGGGCTATCAGTATTCTGATTACTTTTCGCCAGATCTTAATGAAGACATTTGCTGTCACACGCTCAGTCAAACCCGCCTGTTTATCGAAAAACACTACGTGGCAATGAATGCGACGATCAGTCAGCAGCTTGCGACAAGTAAAGCGATGCAGATGTTGCTCACTATGATGCCGGCTAAAGATTATGTTCGTTGGGGGTTAACCATAGAGGAAGCTCGGTTGGTTAAGAGTGTATTAGCCGAAATGAAACCCATCTCTTTAGAGGCTATCAAGTGGTTTAATACGGTTGCAGACAAAAGCCATTGGGTGCTCAAAAATCAAGGGGAAGGGGGCGGGCATTGTGTGTTTGAAAACCAGATCAGTGAGGCATTAGCCAAATTAAAACCAGAAGAATATGATGCATGGGCACTGATGCAGCGTTTATACCCGCATGAGCGTGATACCCCAACCGTTTCGATTCGTGATGGAAAGCAGACGTTGGTCAATGATCTTGTCAGTGAAATTGGATTATTCACAGTTCACTATCAAGGTCAACCTGTGACGCATCAAAATGGATATGCAGGTTATCTAATTCGCAGTAAACCAGCAAGCGAAAATGAAGGTGGGATTCATAGTGGTCAAGGGATCTTGGATTCATTAGTGTTGATCAATTAATTATCATATGGTCGTAGATGGCCGAGTAGCAATGACTTGTACCCCATTTTCATACTTTGAAATGACAGAGGCTATCCGATATCTCTCAGTATTTGGCTGTCGTAACAAGCATCTGTTCAAAACTGACTTAAAGCAGTATCTTCAAACTTTATTATTTAGAGTGTAGTGAATCGTTCTGGTATCAGTTGCAATACGACGACATAGTACTCAGTAGATATTGGCGGGAGTTGCTAGCGATGAATAAATCTTCTCTCATCTGACGTATGTAAGCTAGACTGTGAAGCCATGTTTAAGTTCTTTTTCGTCTTGAACTTCGAATCGTGTTTCTCTGAAACTGAACATCTTCTCAGTGACCTCAAACGGATAAACGGTAGGATTTCTTTCAATATTCCGTTTTTCGATACGTTTTTTCGAATTCATCATCATTGGGGCCAACAACCGAGTCAATCCTGATACAGTAACACCAATAGAATCAGCGAAGGCGATACGGCTCAATACTCCACCATTCGATGTATGCAACTTATACATAATCGTAAACTCGGTGAAGCTTATTGTGTGTGGATTTAGAGTGAACAGTGAGGAGGTAGTATTAAGTATTTTGCTTATGGGTCGAACATGTCACTAGTCAGGTTAAAAGCGCGCGATGATAGCTCTGGAAAATGTGATGTAATAAACACCAAATGCAGTGATGACAAGATGATTGGGGCGATTCTTGAGATTGACGAAAAAGAAAAAGTCCATTTAGATCGAGCCGTCATTAAAGCCTTACTCTTGGTATCTAAATCATGTTGTTATTGGTGCAAAGGAGATCGCGGTAACGCCTCATTATCTCAAGCAGCTTGAATCGACTCTAACTACTGAAGATCCAGATAAAGAGCGAGATACTAAGTAACGTGAGATATATCGGTATAATAATTAAAACAGCTCGACCCCTCTTCAAAATCATCGAAATACCCTAATCCTTAAGTGTTACTTTAGTAAATTAAATATTTGATTAATAGACTAATTTAAAATAACAATGATTCATATCAAAGTGAACGCTAAGAAAATCGGCTTTATTAGTGTGATCCCGCCTGAAGTTTTCAGCTTAATTTAAGATAGCCACAGTAATATTGTGGTTATCTTGTCTATATTAGAGAAACATATATTAGTTAATGATGTTGTACTGATGTCTGCCCGTTAAGCGAATAACTGTTGACGATAGGATTTTATCCGTAAAGGCGATTACTGATAATGAAAAAGATAATAGCGTTGGTTATAGGGATCCTTTTTAGCTGGAGCAGTGTTATATCTGCTGGTGAAGGGACTGCCCTAGAAAATACACGTATAGCTAAGGACGTTGCTGGCACGGCTGTTCATGCAAATTTTGATGTGCTGGATGATGAGTTTGACTATGCACCTGATGTGACCTTGGCTTGTCTGGAATGCCATACTGAAGCGGCGAAACAGGTTCACTCGACTTTCCACTGGAGCTGGGCGAAAAAGGTTGACGACATCCTGGTGGGAAAATCCCAGAACGGCTTTAACAACTATTGTGTCTCTGCACGCGGAAATGAAAGTTGTACCCAGTGTCATGCAGGTTACGGTTGGCGTAATGAAGACTTTGATTTAGACGAAGAAGAGAATGTAGATTGTCTTGTTTGCCATGACACAACAGGGACCTATAAAAAGAATTCCGCGTCGTCTGGACATCCGTATTACGAAGATAAAATAGTGAATGGAACGGTCGTACAAAAAGCCGTGGACCTTGCCTATGTTGCCCAACATGTTGGTGTCCCAGAGCGAGACAATTGCCTCGCGTGCCATGCGAATGGTGGGGGTGGTAATGGGGTTAAACACGGCGACACTGATATGTCTCTCGTTAATCCTGAATTTGAGTTGGATGTTCATATGAGCCCTGAAAAACTCAATTTCTCCTGCCAAGATTGTCACTCCGTGAATGAACATAAAATTTCCGGCCGTTATGTGGATCGTAAAGCCTTTATTGATCACGATTTGAATATGGGTCGTAAAGATCGAGAAGGCAACAATGTCTCCTGTGAGTCTTGTCATAGCGCGGAACCACACGACGATAGAGATATCGATAATCACACCGCAAAAGTGGCCTGTACAGCTTGTCATATTCCAGAGATGGCGCGTGGTCCTTATCTAACAAAGCTCTCTTGGGATTGGTCCACTGCCACACAGACTAAAGAGGGCAAACCGTTTGTCATCAATCAGATGTTTGATGGTGTGGAAAACATCGCTTATACCAGTAAAAAAGGGACCTTCGTTTGGGGAAAAGATGTGGTGCCTGAGTATCGTTGGTACAAGGGTGAGTTGGGTCAAATGACCTTCCAAGATGAGTTTGACCCAAGTAAAGCGCCCATCGATATTAACCCACCTACAGGACGGTACAGTGATCCGGATGCACGGATCTGGCCGTTCAAAATACATAAAGGAAAACAACCTTATGATAGCGAACTCAATCGTATGTTGCCCATAAAACTCTATGGCCGCAAAGGAACGGGGGCGTTATGGACCGAACTTGATTGGGAGAAGGCGCTGGCGGCGGGAGCAAAATTGAATAACGTTGAGTTCAGTGGTCAGTTTGATTTCATTGAAACCAATGGATACTGGCCAATTAAACACATGGTGGCGCCAGCTGATCAGGCGGTTGCATGTGGAGCTTGTCACAACAAAGAGAGCCGATTGAAAGGGCTTAACGATTTCTATCTTGTTGGGCGTGATCGATACGCATTTGTTGAGTTGTTAGGCATCATTATGATCTTTGGTGCTGTGGCTGCAGTCTCTGTTCATGGCGTGCTAAGAGTCATTACGCGTCGTCGTAGACGCCCTGACCATAAGTAAGCAATACGGGACAATATGATGAGAAAAACAGTGGTTATTTTTAAACGATTTGAGCGCTTTTGGCACTGGGCACAAGCATTGTTAGTACTCATGCTTATTGCTACAGGCTTAGAGACTCACGGTGTAATCAATCTATTCGGTTTTGAGAAGAGCTCCCTGTTTCATCACATAGGAGGCTTTGCATGGATCACATTGGTCATTTTGATCTTCACTTGGATATTTACCACAGGGGACTGGAAACAGTACATGCCTGATACAAAAGGGATGGACGCAATACTTAGATTCTACTTACATGGTGTGTTTGTCGGTGAACCACATCCGCATCATATGAGCCCTAAAAACAAGTTTAACCCCTTGCAGCGAATCGCTTACATCGCCGTGGTGTTTATTATTATACCGGTGCAAATAATCACAGGGTTGTTGTTCTTTTTCTATCCTGAATTACACGCTGCCGGTGTGATGGAACATATCGGTGTTGTTGCTGGAATTCACACATTTTGCGCTTATACCGTCATTGCTTTCTTAGTATCACATCTTTACTTGATCACATTAGGAGAAAAGCTCTCTAGCCATATGAAAGCGATGGTAACAGGAAAAGAAGAAGTGAAAGAGAAATAGATTGTTAGATTAACACTGAGGTGAAGGTTATGAAAAAAGTGATATTGGCATTGATGATTTCGCTGCTCTCTTTTGCAGTCAATGCAGACGCGGCAAAAGGTCAACAAGCGTATTTAGACCATCTTAAACCGTTATTTGGCTACAACGGTCAGGATTTTGCTTCGCAACACTTGAAGGTGGAATGGAAGCGCTACTTCAAAAAAGATGCTAAACGGTTTATTAAAACATTCAGTAAGAAACACCCTGAATCTGCTGTGTTTTTGGCCAGTAAAGAATTTCAGGCCATTGCTCCGGATGTGAAAGATTTTGCCGTTAAATATGCAGCTGACAGCGGTGAGTTGGCAGCTTGTGATTAGCTTTATTACTTAACGCTACTCATCAATGGAGAGACGATGATAGCGATATTGGAGAGTCCCTATGTTTAAGAAAATAGCAGTCATTGTCCCTTTAGTATTGACGCTGCCTTTTAGCGTCGGAGCGAAAGAGATCGTCGGTAAGGTTCAGTCAGCCATCCACATGTCAAAAGTTATCCAGTATGTGAACCCGAAAACCAAAAAAGTCGATGTCATTAAATATGATAACAATACCGTATTAGTTGATGCGGAATCATTTAAAGACTTCACCATTAATACTAAGTTTAAAGCGGAAGTCGACGATAAAGGCTATGCCAGTCAGCTTAAAAGAGTGCTGGTTAAGTTGCCAGCAGACCAATTAATTGACACCGAAACACTGGCCGATTTACTCGAAGAGGGAGAGCCTGTATTTGTGGGAGATGCCCGCCCAATAGGTATCTACAACGCAGGACACATTCCTACCGCCAAAGCGACCCCATCAAACAAACTGGCTGATAATCTCGGATGGTTACCTAAAGATAAAGAGGCACTATTAGTCTTTTATTGTGGAGGTGTCACGTGCCCGCTAAGCCCTGCTGCTCTTAAAATAGCTAAGCAAAATGGCTATACCAATGCGAAAGCCTATGTAGAAGGATTTCCTGCCTGGAAAGGCGAGGTGTACCCAGCTCACATCAATGCCGACTGGGTGAAGAAAAATTTAGATATTCACCACATTATTTTGGATGTGCGTCATCAACCATCCAGCTTTATTACAGGGGCGGTTCATATGCCCGCATCTGAGTTAGCGGATATGCATGAGCGCTGGAACGAGGAGAAAAAGCCAGTTGCTAAGCGTACGATATTTGACCTTCGTGATAAAAAGGCGCCGATCATCATAGTGGCTGACGACGAAGCCACTGATGAGGCGATTGAGGCTTATGAAATCCTGACGTTCTGGAAGTTTAAGAACGTGACCATCCTTGCTGGTGGAATGGAAAAGTGGGTGATCAATAAACTTCCTATTGAGTTGGGTAGTATAAGCACTCAGCTTGTTTATGAGAAAAAGTTGGTGAAAGGGGCGATAGAGGAAGCGGTGTTTGTAAAGGCGGTAAAGCAGGGGGGAGCGACGATTATTGATGTACGTAATGCGGATGAAGTGGCAGATGGACACCTTAAAGGTTCAATCAACATTCCTTTAGCCGTTTTGGAACAAAACCTAGCGAAAATACCTAAAAATAGCTCGGTCATTTTACACTGCGCCGCTGGTGCGAGGGCATCACTGGGTTATACGCTACTGACCAAGCGCGGTTATACCAACATAACGTTTCTTAATGACTCGTTTAAAGAGGTGGCTAAAGAGAACGGAATAGAGCTGATATAAGCTTAAGCTTCTCTATCAAAAGTCTGCTGTGTTTATTCTTCAGCAGGCTTTGTTGCGTGCAATAGAGAATGAAATAGTATAAATAGTATAAATAGTATAAATAGTATAAATAGTATAAAT
>NZ_JAKJSQ010000037.1:0-42703 GCF_050337105.1 Aliivibrio kagoshimensis | reverse complement strand
GTTTTCAATTCAATAATCATAATTTGACTCTATTTTAATCAAAGAGTAATGATACATACCTGTTATTTATCACTCTGTTAGTGACACCACTAAGTAAGACGTTTAGACTTATCTCTTGGTTGGTAATTTTTTCAACCATCTAATCAAGTACCTTGTGGAGAATTGCATTGCTGCTGGACCTTGTTCTTAACAGTCTGACTATGTTTGAAGATGACTGCGCACTTATTTGTGATAAACACTACCCAACCGTTCATAACAGAGGGATGTTAGAAACACATTTAGGGACAGCAATAACAAGACGCCTATCAAGCACACTCTCCACCTCATCCGTAGAGCACTCAGTTGCTCCATTTATCGAAGTGTCTCAATGCCCTGACCATCCTATTTATCGGATCGTTCTAGCAAGCTCATCAGTTTGGGTAGTGGCACGTCGTATGGTGAGTGCAAACTACTCCTGTAGAAACAGTGTCATCCGACAATTAAAGAGTTTACGAAATGAGTTCTCTGTCTGTTTTTCAAACAATGATCTTATCGTCGTCGTAGCAGACCATTGGTATGACAGAAGTAAAGCCAGTAAAGAACTCTATGATTGGTGGGTTGGTGAACTTCCAGACAATGTTGATGAGTACACACAAGAGGGAATTAACCTGAATAAAGCGTCAACTCACTTTATTGATGAGTTAACGCAGCTAGAACTTTTTAGTATTCACTCGATTGCAGCGACTCATCCACTATCAAGATTGAGTGACAATAAGAAGGTTAAAAAGTACTCTCTTTATTACTGCTTACTTACGATAGATCATTGCTGAACAACTCAAATTATCCAAGTGACCTTTCATTATTTTCATCGTGGTATTCTAAATCAGACACTCGTTTACAGCCTAAATTTTCCAGCTGAGTTTTGTGTAACTTCATGTCTAAATCAAATCCATATTGATAAAGTGCCCCCCCTTTCGCATTGGTACCTTCTCTACGATATATAATTTCACCCAGTAGATTTGGGAAGGAGCGAATTCTCAGTTCTGCAGCACCTTCACTCAATTTACGGTCAGACACAAAACCAAAACCACCGCTAGATACATCCAATAACCGAATCTCTACAAATGGTAAGAATCGGTGTCCCCAGTAGATCTTCGCCTTCACACCTTCAACACACTCATATCGAGGCCAACGTCTTTTACGTTCAAAGTGCATTTTTTCCCCCATTAATTCCATTGTTAGAGAACAGAGTTGTTCAATCCTTAACAACTTGTGTAAACCTGTCAGGGATACTACCAAATATCACCGCAGATGATAATGATATCAACAGCTGTTCAACGAAATCTTTTTGCAAGTGCTATTGGGTAACCTCTCTTGGTTGCCATCTCAATCGCTAGCTCCTCAACCTCATCAAACTGAAGTTGAATAAAACGGTTTGCCTCCGCAGAGTTCTCGATGGGATTAAACACTTTTTCTAATTTTAGTCTATTAATCAATTGTTCAGCACAATTAATTGCCGATGAAGCTTTAACAATTTCTGCTCTAGCATATTGATGGGAAGTGAATGAGATCGCGGTAGCTCTTTTGGTTGGGTCTTCGCCTGGGATCTGTTGGGCACCAAACAGAGGTTTCCCCCCCATAATGGCGGTAGCAAATGAAGGAATGAATTTGCTGACATGTGCAATTGCTTTCTCTGTCCGCTGTTTTTGTACCTCCGGCTGCCATCCCACATTAATTTTCTGTAACAATACACCATCAAGCTTAGGTTGTGAGCTATCAACCGTTGACGCAACGAGCCCACCTTTAAAAAGTGTAATCTCTTCTGTCATACCATGCAGTTGAAACATTCCATCTGGGTATGGTGTTAGTTGTGCCATACCATTAGGCGTCCCCCTCTCGCCATGAAAGATGACTTCAGGCCACATACCTTGTTGTTTGCTCCACGTCGAGATAAACGCCGCTTTAAATTCAACCAATCGTTTCTTTTTGATTTTAATAAGATCATCGAGCTCACCGGTTCTAAAGCCACAAGCGTTAACTACATAATCAACAGAGATAGTCTCCGTCTCTTCTTTATCACTTGAAGTAAAGCTCACCCCCCAGCCAGTACTGTTTTTTTCTAAACCAACCACTTTAGAATTCATCCTCATTTCGCAATGGCGACTACGATTCAGTGCAAGCGTTAGCATCGCGGCTAATCGAAATTTACTTAAACCGTACTCTTGCACCATGATCAGAGGGAACTTTAATTGATTAAGGTCGACAAAATGAGCAACAGGTGTCATCCATTCGTCTAGAGTTTCTGGGTGAGTAGGGAGCGGATGGTTTGATAGCGATTCAATATCGCTTTTTTGATAGACTTTGTAATAGTTCTTTGGGTCATCAAGCACTCTATTCTCAGCATCTTGCTCAACTAACGCTTGATACTCACTCTGTAAACGTTTCAACCTCGGCAATAGCTCATTGGGTTCACCCGGATCATTACAGGGCACCGCAATAACGGTCGGTCGGACATTAACAGCGTGTGGAAACAATTTTAATGTATCGATAGACTGATGCAAAAGGGTAATGCATTGCTCTTCTGACAGTTCTCTATATAGGTTGCCCCCTGCATGTAAATGACAAACAGGCGGACCATTCACAAGCCCAGCGTTTTGTTCTAACACTGACACTCTAATTCCAGCCATGGTCAGTTTTAATGCAATGGTTGAACCCGCAATGCCTCCCCCCACAATAGCTACGTGAGTCTGTTTATAGGCTTGGTTATCATTTATATTTTCGCTTGAAATTTTGCTCATGAGTCTAATAATTTCTACAGCAGCTATAGGGATTTATATCACGCAATTCTACCGTTGTAGCAATATGAATAGAAGTGGATAAACACGAAATAAAAAAAGTAAAAAAAGCTTGAATTACAAAAAAAGCTTTATTTATTCAGCTCTGTAGCGGTTATCCAAATTGTTATCCACTGTTTTTGTGGATAACTTAATTTCGATGCTTTATCAGTATGGTTACGCACTTGGCCAAAGCGTAAAGTTGACAATTCTTAACACCACTCCTAACAAAAACATGGATACTCCCAGTTTGTACCATTTTGCTTCATTAACCTTAAGAGGAATTCGCTTAACAAACATGGCTATTGCTCCCTTCCAATCTGAGGTTCGTTGACCATAAAGCACAATGGAACGAATGATCATCGCAATACCACCAAAAATAAGTATGTTTTCAATCCCAAATAATGCTGTTTGAATCATAGTCGCGCTCCTTGCTCAATTATCCGTCTTTCTTTTGTTTATAAAATATCATTTAACTAAACACTCTACCTTTTTCTCTATTTTTATGTAATCTAGACTCATTCATTGTGAGCCATGCCTCTTGTATAATGATATTATTAGCAAGTATGTATTTAAAATAAGTTATTGGTAGCTAACAGATATGCTTAAAATTGATCTCGATTTTTTAGGGTTTGATACGTTTATCACCATCACAGAGTGGAAGCGTGGGCTCAAGGCCTTTACTGTACACTCTGACGGCTACCGTAAGTCTATTGATGGTAATGTTGGTTTCGAATTAGATGCCATTAGAGAGTCAGTGGGTGGGGAACAGTGGATAAGGTCGATCCCAGTAGATTATTTACAAACTGCAGAACCATATGGTGCAAAAGCTATCCACATGCTTATGTTGGCCGCGCAATCTAAATATTGTCTTGAACTACTACAAAAGAGACCGAACCTGCTTGCCCTTATTTGTCACTTCTACCCTGCTAATAATGTAGCGGTTAAAACCATCGCAAAAGAAGGACAACGTAACTCCTTGACTCAATTAGGTTTGATTGGCACTACTGGTGCACTCTCCTTCTTAGATAAAGTTGATGCCGAAAACTTCGATAACAGCGGCATTAGTTTGATCGTTGGTGCCCTCCAATCGGGACAGTTTAGACAACTATCACACTACGACCACGTCAGTATTTATGAGCTTAGACTTAATAAGTTGATTCCTGAACTCTCTCAGTCAACGCTAGGGTATTGGTTCAATACCGCTGAGCCTAAGGCCAAACTCTACACATCATTTGTTAATAAATTTCGTGCCGCGACGAAAAGTGGAGGAACCACTCAACGACACCTTTTAAAACAGGCACTAAACTTCCCCTCTTTTCAAGCACTAAAAAATTATTGTTCAAACTGCAAACTGAAAAAACAGCAGCTTGAAAACATACGTCTTGCTGAACTTCGAGTCCCCATTAAACAACGTATCGAAAAACACTGAGTAAACTCTCTCTTCCGTGACTCATTAACGTCTAAGGTGTGATTATTTGAGTCGTGAGTTGATTGTTCAGTTATACTCTTGTCACTATCTCTGCAATAAGAAATGAGACCTCATGGAACGCCTTGAACAGCTATTAAAAAAAATCGAAAAAAAGAACTACCGCAGTTATACCAGCATTAAGGGTCAATACGACTTTACTGACTTTCAACTCTATATTGATAACGTTCAAGCTGACCCATTTTCGCCACCAACACGGGTTCGCGTAAGGCGACCATGGGGGCTAACCGATCTCGCCTGGTTAAAAGAGTGTTCAGAGGACTATCAACGTGCAGCTCGCGATTATATCGCTCGCTTTTTTCATCAGTTGGCTGAAAAAGAGAAGAGTGTCTCCATCGATCTTACTGGACAAACCATTCTTGATCACACCTCAGTCATATTTGACGATGAAGCTATTGAGCTCAGATTTAGAGTCGATCTACCCGCAGATGGCCGTACTATTTTAGCCAAAAAAGCGATCAATATTCTTACCTTCTATTTGCCGAAATTTGTAAGAAGAGCGACTATTGAGCGTGAAATTCCAATCGATGAACTTAAACGCCATTGTGAAATTGTCGAAGACCAAGTTGCACTACGTAATCAATTAGCGCAACACAATTTAACGGCTTTTGTTGCCGATGGAAGCACGCTTCCTAGAACCGCAGGTAATTGCGATCTTCCAATGAAAGAAGCAATCACTTTCAAGGCTCCAGAATCATTAGCTATTGAACTCGTTACGCCACATCGAGGCACTGTCCGCGGTATGGGTATTCCAAAAGGGATCACCTTAATTGTTGGAGGCGGTTTTCACGGTAAATCGACGTTACTTACTGCGATTGAAAGGTCCATTTATGATCATGTTCCTGGTGATGGCCGTGAATATATTGTTAGCGAATGCAATGCCACCAAAATCAGAGCTGAAGATGGCCGCTGTGTTCATCAATTAAACCTGTCCAATTACATTAACCACCTTCCAATGGGTCGCGATACTCACTGTTTCACCACTCAAGACGCTTCAGGCTCAACGTCTCAAGCAGCATGGTTACAAGAGTCCATTGAGTCTGGTGCTTCGACCATTTTAATAGATGAAGATACCTCTGCTACCAATTTCATGATCAGAGATGAGCGTATGCAGGCACTGGTTTCAAAAGGTGCCGAACCTATTACCCCATTAGTGGATAGAATTGGTCAACTTAGAGATCAATTGGATATCTCCACCATCATCGTTATGGGTGGCTCGGGTGATTATTTAGACATTGCAGATACCGTGATTCAAATGCATGATTATCAACCTGTAGATGTTACCTCTAGAGCCAAAGAAGTCATTATTGAACACCCAAGTGCTCGACATAATGAAGGCTCTGCCGATCTACTGACACCACCTGCTCGTACGCTTAACCTTGTCGGCTTGCAGAATCAGCTGCAAGAAGGGAAATTCAGAATACAAGCAAAAGATACACAGTCGCTTCGATTTGGCCGTGAATATGTCGACATCACTGCATTAAATCAAATTGAATCATCTAGCCAGGTGCACGCTGCCGGTTGGTTATGGTTCCAACTTGCCCAAAACATGGGCGTTGAATCAGCACCTACTCAAGCCTTTGAAGCGTTACTTTCTGGCCGCTGGTATGATGCGATGCCAAACCATGGCGATCTGGCTAAACCACGTGCTATTGATGTATTAGCCATTCTCAATCGAATGCGAAAAGCCGAGTTTTTATAATGTCATTGGCATGCCTTATTCTTCAATAAGGCATGCTTAACGCCCCTTCTCTTGTGCATATATATCTTTTTTCAATGCATACTATTCCAATGCCACCTTAAAACCTGTACTCTGCCACTCACTGAATGAATAAGGATGTTTAGTGAATATATATGCCACGGAACCGGCATGACATTGACGAGTAGTTGAGATAAACATGCAAACCACAAGCAGTAACGACAAACCTTCAAGAAAAAATTCATTTTTAACTTTTTTAATCCCCTCATTAATTGGTCTCTTTGTCTTTATGGCTCCCATCAGCTATCAGGGAAACATAACGATACCTGTTGCCGTATTAGCGAAATCTATCCAAGGGCTTCTTGAGGGATATTTAGTCGCGATTGTAACCACCATCATCGTTGCAATGAGTGTCTCTTCAATAGTTATCCGTATAACCAAACCCAAGCTTATTATGGATAGTTCCTTTTTAAGCAGCTTATTTACCCCATCCACAACCTGGTTTGCCGTTCGCCTATTAGGTGGGTTATTTGCATTCGCCACTTTTTTCGAACTCGGTCCAAAAGCCATTTGGGAAGGAAATACAGGGGGATTAGTATTAAATGACCTTCTTCCAGTGCTTTTTTCTGTCTTTATCTTTGCCGGTCTACTGCTACCTCTTTTATTGAATTTTGGACTGCTGGAACTGTTTGGTACCCTGCTTAGTAAAATTATGCGCCCTCTGTTTAATCTTCCTGGTCGCTCAGCCATTGACTGTATGGCCTCTTGGCTTGGTGATGGTAGCGTAGGAATACTATTAACCAGCAAGCAATATGAGAAGAAGTTTTATACACAAAGAGAAGCAGCCGTGGTTGGCACAACCTTCTCTGCTGTTTCTATCACTTTCAGCTTGGTGGTTATCGCTCAAGTGAACCTTGAACAATACTTTTTACCTTTTTATCTCACCGTTTGTTTAGCTGGTTTAACTGCTGCAGTCATTGTTCCTCGCCTTCCCCCATTATGTTGGAAAAAAGATATCTTCATTGATGGCACTGCTCGCGACACCAATGCTGATTTAATCCCTGATGGTTACGGTAGTTTCAGCTGGGGACTTAAATTAGCGGTAGACAAAGCCGCTCAAGTGACGTCGCTACGTGCTGTATTTAAAGAGGGGCTAAAGAATGCCATTGATATGGTGTTTGGTGTCTTACCTGTTGTTATGGCTCTTGGTACGGTTGCCCTGGTTATTGCTGAGTACACGTCTCTGTTCTCAATGCTAGGACAACCATTCATCCCATTGCTTGAACTGCTTGCCATTCCAGAGGCCACAGCAGCATCAGAAACCATCGTTGTTGGTTTTGCCGATATGTTTATTCCAGCTATTCTTGCTTCTTCCATAGAGAGTGACATGACACGTTTTATCATCGCTGCAATGTCAGTCACTCAGCTCATTTATATGTCAGAAGTTGGAGCCTTATTACTTGGCAGTAAGATCCCTGTCAATATGGTAGAGCTTTTTGTGATTTTTATTCTTAGAACGTTAGTCACACTGCCAGTCATTGCCGGGATTGCACACTTGATTTTCTAAAATCAGACAAGATATAAACACAAAAAACCCCGATAATTACTCATTATCGGGGTTTTATTATTTAGATAAACGAAAGAAAGAAGCGCTACTCCGGTGCTTCGTCACTGGTTCTTGGTTTCTTCTTAGGCATAAATACATCATCCCCCACCGCAACCGTTTTATAAAAACTCTTGTCGCGATTTTTTGATTTTTTCGCCACTTGGCTCTTTTTGTTATCAACTGTTTTCTTATTTGATTTCTTAACTTCTGGCTTAATCGGTTTCGGTTTTAAACCTTTAAACTTACCTTTAAGGTCTTCAAATTCAGAAAAATTGATGGATTGTTGTAAGAAGGTTTCTACATTTTTAAAGTTAACCCAATCTTTTGGACCAATCAGTGAAATTGCTGCGCCTTTATTGCCAGCACGACCTGTACGCCCTACTCTATGAACATACTCTTCACTGTGTTTTGGCATATCAAAGTTGATTACATGGGTAACACTGGTTAAATCTAAACCTCGTGAAGCAACATCAGTTGTTACCAATATCTTATGAACAACACGCTCAAATTGGCTCATAATACTGTTTCTAGCGGCTTGGTTCATTTCGCCACTGAGTGCCACTGCTTTTAACTTCTTCTCATTCAATGCTTCTGTCAAACGGTCGGTATCGTTGCGTGTAGCAGTAAAGATAATAATTTGACGATATTCAACCGTTTCAATAATTTTATTCAACAACGCTTCTTTATGATCTAAGTGATCGCACAGATAGAACTCTTGAGTAATATCTTTATGCTCTTCATTTGCCATACCAACTGCGATACGTTTTGGTGAATTTTGTAACTCTCCAGCGAATTGGTTCACTTCAGCATGATCTAATGTTGCAGAAAACATCAGTGTTTGACGACGACGATGATGCGCTGCTTTGTGAATTTGTTGTAGCTCTTTTGAGAAGCCTAAATCCATCATTCGATCGGCTTCATCGAGAATTAAAGTATCTAAACCATCTAAGAATAGCGATTTTTGGTCTAAATGATTTGCTAGACGGCCTGGTGTTGCCACTATCAATCTCGGATATTTTCTTAATGCTTTACATTGGTCATTGAAGTTCTCACCACCAACGATTAACGCGGCTTCGTATGAAAGTCCAGATAACATCATTTTAAGCTGACCGTAAACCTGCTTAGCTAACTCACGCGTAGGAGCAAGTATAACAACACGGGGATCTCTTTTTGAATACGCTTTGTTTTTTAGGCAGCGATGCAATAAAGGAAGAACGAACGCGAGGGTTTTTCCTGATCCTGTTTTAGATGATGCCAGTAGATCTTTTCCCGCTATCGCAACAGGTATCGCCATTCTCTGAATTTCAGTCACACTTTTAAAATCGTACGTTTGTAGTGTTTTCAGTAGGCGGTTATCTAGACCAAGTTCTTTAAATTGCAAGTGTCGCTCCAATTTGTACAGGCGTAATACGCTTCAATGTTTAGCAATAAATAGTAGCCGACGATGATAACACATCTCCCCTCACAGAATATAACTTCAATGCTAGATTTAATTTCGCATTTAAGATGTTACCAAAGTGACTCTCTTTGTTATGATGCACGCATAATTAAATTAGAAAAGAATCACTATGAGCAATGTCTATACTGGAACACTTCGTAAAATGACCACAACGCTAAATCCTGATGAAGGTTCAGTGTGTTATCACCTTCCTGTTGGGGAACACAGCGTGAATCTTACCGAGTTAATCGGTCAATCGCTCACACTGAATCACACCGGAAATATCTATTGCAGTAATTGCAGTAAAAAAACCAAAAAGAGCTATTCTCAAGGGCACTGTTATGTCTGTATGAAGAAGCTTGCAAGTTGTGATATGTGCATGATGAAACCGGAAACCTGTCACTTTGATCAAGGTACTTGCCGTGAGCCAGAGTGGGCCGAGCAAGTGTGCATGTCTGACCATTATGTCTATCTCTCAAACACATCTAGTTTGAAAGTTGGCATCACTCGACATACACAAATACCTACACGCTGGATTGACCAAGGGGCAACACAAGCTCTACCTATTTTTAAAGTCTCCAACCGTAAATTATCAGGCTTGATAGAGATTGAATTAGCGAAACAAATCGCGGATAAAACCAACTGGCGAACCCTCCTCAAGGGCAACGCAGAAGATATTGACTTAAAAGCGAAAGCGTCAGAGCTTATTCCAATCATCCATTCAGAACTCGCTGAATTGCAAGAGCGCTTTGGTGATGCATCCATAGAACAACTCGATAGCACGGTTATCAACATAGGATACGATGTCTCAGAGTTTCCAACCAAAATCACCAGCCACAATTTTGATAAACAGCCCGAAGTCCTTGGAACATTGATCGGTATTAAAGGTCAGTACCTCATTTTCGATACCGGTGTTATCAACATTCGAAAATTTGGCTCATACGAAGTGACAGTGAGTTACTAACCAGTTGCGTAATGACGCACTTTAAACACATTTAGTTATTAATGGGTGCTATAGTTCATCATGTAGTTCAATCTGTGATGAACTTCTCATGACTAATGTTTATTCAACACTACTATGAAGTCGCTTGAAACGTTCACTCTACATCTAGGGGAGAAAAGTGCTAACAGGTAAGCTACCATCTGCGGAAGAAGGGTTACAACTCAACTTTTGTAAAACATTGGCGTGTGATAACTTTGGTCTGAGCGAAGCGCAGTATTATCTGTTGCAACGTGACAACCCTTTACATCCTGCGATGATATGCAAACAATGTGGTGCTTTCCCTCCCCTGCTCAATAATCGTGCTGTTCTCCATGAACAGCAACGCTTAAAATCACTGCACAACAGTAAACTTGCATGCTGCAATCATCGTGATTGTTCCAATTTTGGTTTAGATGTTCTAACTCACAGAGAACATTATCACGCGTTTGGTTACAGTGGTGACCGCCAGCGTTATCGATGCCGTTCCTGTCAAAGTACATTCGTTGATCGTTGGTCTGGGGGAAATCGTTATCTGGTAATACAGCAAAAACTGCTGGCTCTTTTATTTACCGGTTATAACGTAAGAGAAATTTGTCGAAAGCTCACCATCAATCCCAAAACCTTTTACGACCAGTTAAATACCATTGCCAGCCGTTGTAGAAGACAACTCTATCTGTTTGATTCACGTCTTTATCATCACCATAACAAAAGCGCCATCGGTATTGCCTCTGCCGTTGTGCCTCTTCAACCCCAAAGTGACAATGGGGTTTTATGGTTTGTCAGCGGTGAAGTTCATTCCGGATATATATTAGCCCAAGACATTAATTATTCATCTGATGGGCATGCGCCAAACGCACAAACACATGACCCGTATAGCTCTGAGCCACAATATGTATCCAATGATTTTGTGGGATTCAATCACAAGCTCTCTGAAAATACAGGGTCACTAAAGTCTCGTATCGAGCTTAACTATCAGCGAATTTTATCTCGGGGTAATGTTGAAGATCCACTTTGTCATTTAGGTAAGCTACACTACCCATCGAAGGGGGCTGTTGTGAGGCCTCCCTATACCTCAAGCGCTCACTATTTAACGCTTGCGCAAAGCTTATCCACCTTTAAGCATATTGATCTGTTTATGCCTCAAGAGCCTCTATTACGCTCAGCCGCAATGTCTGTCTTTTTAAACCGCATTCAAGAAAAGAGCATTGATATTGTCTACGTTATGGAAGATACCCAATGGATCAGTAGCCCTAAAATTGACGTATCTATCATTGGTTGGTGGAGAGACCGCTGGGCAATCAATCAAACGATTAGCGCGGGTAAAGGAATATGCCATCAAACGGACCATTCACCGAACGATGACTACTGGCTTAAACGCGCTTCAACCGTTAATATTGAACAGTTCCAACACAATTTTTATCAACACTTTACCTGTTTAATTAATGAGCCTAGAAGAAAACTCAGGCCAGGAGGCTTAGCTCCTCTGCTTGATATCTATCGAGCTTGGCACAATCTATGTCGACAGGATTCTGCAGGTAACACTCCCGCTCAATCGATTGGCATTACAAATGGACCACTTACACTTGCTCAACTTTTATCCTAAGTTCCTTTTCATCATTCTTAGGTAATCGCTTGGCATAGCATTTATCCAATAAATCCTACTCCCTTCACAATTATGAGGGACGATTTATTTGACAATCTAAGCACAAATCACAATCATAACAGGTCAAGATTGACCCGATATTTTTCCAACCACACTTTTATATTAAAGGCGTAAAGATGAGCACTAAATTAGAACAACTTCGCAAGCTAACTACTGTAGTTGCCGACACTGGCGATATCGAAGCTATCAGTAAGTACCAACCTGAAGATGCTACAACCAATCCATCTTTAATCCTTAAAGCGGCGCAAATCAAAGAGTACGCACCTCTGATTGATAACTCGATTGAATATGCAAAAGCGCAAAGCCAAGATAAAGCACAGCAAGTACAAGATACCTGTGACATGTTGGCCGTTAACATTGGTAAAGAGATCCTAAAAGTCGTTCCTGGCCGTATCTCTACGGAAGTAGATGCAAGATTGTCATACGACACTGAAGGCAGCGTAACCAAAGCTCGCCAACTGATCAAAATGTACAACGATGCTGGCATTACAAATGATCGTATTTTGATCAAACTGGCTTCTACATGGGAAGGGATTCGTGCTGCTGAGATTCTTGAAAAAGAAGGCATCAACTGTAACCTAACACTTCTTTTCTCTTTTGCTCAAGCACGTGCGTGTGCTGAAGCGGGTGTTTTCCTTATTTCACCTTTCGTCGGCCGAATCATGGATTGGTACAAGGCTCGTGAAGGCAAAGATTTTGAACCAAGTGAAGACCCAGGTGTTATCTCTGTTTCCGCTATCTATAACTACTACAAGCAACACGGTTACAACACAGTGGTAATGGGTGCGAGTTTCAGAAATATCGGTGAAATCTTAGAGCTTGCAGGTTGTGATCGCCTAACGATCAGCCCTCAGTTGTTACAAGACTTAGAGGATTCTGAAGGCGTTGTTGAAGCGAAGCTTTCTAGCAATGTTGAAGTGAAGCCAGCACCGACTCCAATGACTCACAGTGAGTTCTTATGGGATCATAACCAAGACCCAATGGCCATCGAAAAGCTAGCTGAAGGCATCCGCAACTTTGCTGTTGACCAAGGTAAACTTGAAACGATGATCGCTGAACGCCTATAAGCGTGTAAAGTAATCGATAGGTAAACGTAAACACCCGCAGACTCTCAATTGCGGGTGTTTTTTGTTTGAGCTTCCCGTTACTGTAAGCTTTATAATGACGCTCTTTATAGATTGAGCCAATTATGAAATTATTCGCCCTACTTGTGATCTTATTTTTTTCGAGTCTAACATCTGCTTCTCAACCCGTTGGGGATAGCAAAATGGGTTCTCTAAAAATCCCAAGTTGTAAATTTTGCCATGGTGTTGATGGCAAATCGACTGAGCCTAGCTACCCAAACTTAAATGGGCAGAAGCAAGATTATCTCTATATGTCGATGCAATCCTATCTTCTCGGTCAACGTAACGGTGATTTAGCTGATATGATGAAAGATCAACTTTCCAAACTAAAACCTCAAGATATAGCAGACATTGCTGCTTATTATTCTCAATTAGAATAGGACTTATATCTCATACATCCATTTATCTTTCTGTTCGGGCTTTTCAATCTTTTCGCTATCAAGTGAATAGAGATTAAAGTCATTGAGGGGTGGAGAGTAGATGTGAAGAGTGATTAATGCTTTATTATCTGCTTGTAAATTCGATATTTGGTGCTTATCTTCGTTGCAACCTGCAGTGATCTCCCCCTCTTTTAACTGTGAAGAGCCCGTGGCATATATTTGTTTATTATCTGCAGAGGCAAAATAGGTTTCTGTTGCCGTCCCTCTTAATACCTTCACTCCACAATTTGAACCTACATGATCATGTATTTTACTGCGTTGGCCATTAAGCCAGCCTAGCATCAACACCTGAACATTTTTATCGTTATATAAATAGCGGCGGTGATATCGTTGTTGATCGAACAAGGCTAACGTTGAAATCTCACTATCATTCAGCTTAATGTTTTTTAATAAAAGCGTAATCATTGCGAGAGAGAGGCTACTTTCAGATTGTTGTAAGAACTGAACCAGCTGAGAAAGATCGACTGAAGCCCCTTCCACACAACCTACACCCATTCCTTCACTTTTATGCATCACGTTCATTACAACTCTCTTACACGTTGGATTATTATTCTATTTTAATCGGGTTGATATAGAAAAACTTTCTAAGTCGATGGGTATTTGACGAATATGCTAGAAAAATTACCTACAATGTTAACAGTAAGTAAATAATATTCTATTTGACCGTTTGTATAGCAGCGCCTAACTGACATTGTTAACGTAAACCAATATAAAATGACGCTCATATAAATAAGAAGCAGATCATAGTTCGTAGTCATGTAAAATTAAAAATATTGAGTTATATCACTTCTTAAATTAAATTATGCTCAAAATAACATTAGGAATTTCAATGAAAAATCGTTTTCTGCTCATCGCCTTCACTCTTTCCTTCTCTTTTAGCTTATGTGCGAATGAAGTCATCAGTCAGAAGTCTGTTGATGAAAAAATTTGTAAGCAGCAGTACTTAGAAGCCGTGTTTAAAAAACATGTGACGTTTAGTAATGATGATAACAGTGCGGAAGTGCGTAGAAAGGCAGAACGGAGTATTGACCATTCACGAAAAACCTTGAATGATAGCGGTAGCTTTTGTGACGCATTGACTCATTTATTGACTGAAGAAGATCCTGCTGAAGACGGTGTGAAAGCCCAAATTGGTGAGCGTCAATAGCAAGATACTCCCCCTTTCTTCAGGCTTTCATTTCTCGCTATACTGAGTGATTACCCCACTGCTCTTTTGTTATCTTAAACAAACAATGGCACTCCATTCTATGTCCGTGCACCACCTTAGGGTGATTAAAAAGTTGCCCTGTATCAGCCATTCCAATCCTCTCCATGACACGTTTTGAACGTTCATTCGGAATAGCAGTAAAAGAGTAAACTTCGTCAACATCCAATTGAGTGAATGCATAGTCAAGGGCTAGGCTAGCCGCTTCAGATGCGTAACCGTGTCCCCAACTTTCTGCACGCAATCGCCAACCAATCTCAACGAATGGTGCATTCGGTATACCGCAGTTTGCTTCTTGCGCATGCAGACCAACAAACCCAATAAACTCCCCCGTTGACTTCAGCTCTACAGCCCAGAAACCCCAACCGTGAGCCTCGATATAGTCGCGCCCTCGATTAGCTTGAACATAACTGTCTGCGACAGTTTGTACAGCAGGAAAGTATTTCATCACGTCAGGATCAGCGCACATTTCAGCATACGCTGGTAAATCACTGTTTTTCCACTGTCTTAAAATCAGTCTTGTCGTTTCCATACGAATTCATGCCTTTCTTTGATCATTAAAGGCCGATTAAACGGCCCTTAGTACTTACTATTTATTCTAAATTACATGCGTTTTAACGGTTTTATCACCTCGTCTAGCCCCTCAATTTTCATTGTAAGACATAACGCTAATAACTCACCAAGCTCTCCGTTGGGAAAACCTTTCTTATCAAACCAAAGCAAATACTCCTCAGGTAGATCAATTAAAATCCGTCCTGAATATTTGCCAAATGGCATTTTAATCGTTGCCAATTTCAATATCTGCTCTTTATCGAACATCATCTACCCTATTAAAGTAACTCTTTCACAATTAGCCTAAGTAAAAAAGTCTCTCTCTCTATAGACATCCCTTTCTTTGGGCTGTTGGAGATCGTCTGTTCGTTGTGGGCAATCGCTTCATGAATATTCATCCATAATGGTTTCATCCCATTATTGACTTCATGTTCTTCAAAACGCGTATTTCCAAGCTCTTTATCTGCAGAACAAACATAACAGTAAGAGATCATATGAACAAGGTCCGCTTCTGGTTTGTGCCAAGGGCGAAACTCCTCGTAAATCCCAAATGGAACAATATTCTTGATGTTCTGTGCGCCAGTCTCTTCTTCAAGTTCACGTACTAGACCATGAATCACATCTTCACCTTCATCCAGACCTCCGCCTGGAAGCGTGTAATCATGATACCGCTCTGTAAATAACAGTAAAATGTCACTGTCTCTCAATACAATGGCACGTGTTGCATTTCGCTGAAATATTGAATAATCGTCTAAATGACCGATATCGGGATGAATGGATGTTTGTAAATGCCTCATTTCGAGCGTTCTCACCGTTAATTTTGACTAATTTTATCACATCGTTCCATGTATCTTTTGTGAAACAATATTGTCATTAATGTGATATTGTGTCCAAATATTTTACACTATCTCATAATTGAATCCATGCCTTCCCATTAAGTTTATGATATTTAATGTAATTATATTATGGCCTAATTCTTGCTTTTATAAATTAAGACGCCTTTAAGGATATTGATATGAGTACTTGGACAAAAACACTATTAACAATGTTAAGCCTGCTCCCGACACTGGTTTCAGCAGGTCTATTTATTGAACCAGGTAATAAATCTGAGATCACCCAGTTCAGTACGGTTGCTTCAAACTTCGACAGTCACGTCGTTGATGAAACTAAAATTTTTGGCTGGTTAGGTGCAAATGTGCTTTTCGATACTAATGACCTAGGATCCTACAAGGTGCTATGGAATTTTATCAATGCTGAATCAGGCTTTGATAATGCACTGTTTGGATTAAAAAAACCGACTTCAAACTTTAACAACGATAACTTTGCTACTAATTCATCTAATGGCCCTAACCTTATATTCTCTGAGCACGGCAACATCATTCGTGAAGGCGATAAAAAGAAGGATGGTAAAGTAAAACATACCTACCAACATAACTCTGGTGAAGCGGTCCCTTTTGCTTTTAGCAGTAACTGTTCTAGTGGCAAATGTGCGCAATCTAACCGTACTAAAAACGGTGACAATAATGAAATTAGCAACAGTTGGTTTGTAGGATTTAAGGGAGATGACATGTATCACCTTGACCTATCAACTATTTACCTACTTTTTAATGACAATGGCTCTAATGATGCTGATTATGACGACCTTGTCGTCACTGCTACTTATGCAGGTGCAAAGCAGTTTAATACGGTGAGTATTCCAGAACCCAGTACCCTACTAATCTTTATGATGAGCTTTTTCTCTATTCTGATATACAGACGCAATAACCGATAATCACACTCTGAATAGGCATGCACAGTCTGCTTGCCTATTCTGATTTCAATACCCCCGTTACTCATTTGGTAATATCTTGATATTTCAGCTACTATTGAGTGGTTCTCACACTCATGGATGAATATCGTGTTAAAAATATATCTAGCGTTAATGGGGTTAGTTCTCTCCACTTCATCATCATACGCCGCGTTACCCGACACTATTGATAAAGTTAAGCCCTCTATTGTTGCTATTGGCACCTACAATAAACTGCGTACACCTAAAGCCGTCATTCTTGGTACTGGATTTGTTGTGGCTAATGGTAAGTACGTAGCGACTAATGCCCATGTTGTGCCCAAAAGCCTAAATAAGAATGAAAATGAAATTTTAATGGCATTTCAGCAACATGGAAGTAAAGTGAATAGTTACCCCGTAGAGGTGGTGACTAAAAATGCAGTCACTGACCTTGCAATCCTTCGCTTAACCAATAACAAACTCACACCTTTAACTGTTTCTAAAAAGAGTGTCCGTGAAGGGGAACTGTATGCCTTTACCGGTTTCCCAATTGGCGCAATCTTAGGGTTAACACCGGTGACTCATCGTGGAATCGTGTCGAGCATTACACCCATTGCTATCCCTGCCAGAAGCGGTAAAGAGTTAACCCTTGCCCAACTTAAACAACTACGGGATCCATACAAGATATATCAACTTGATGCCACAGCCTATCCGGGTAATAGTGGGAGCCCACTTTACCACCCCGCAACCGGTGAAGTTGTCGCCATTATTAACAAAGTTTTCGTAAAAGGCAGCAAAGAGTCGGCCCTCACAGATCCAAGTGCCATCACCTATGCGATACCGGTTAAACATTTACAGAAGCTCATCAACACACATACCAAATAATTTTATCTCTTTCATCAAGTAGGACGTCAATGGAAACCCTTTATAATTGGTGGCACACTCTTCAAGCTGGTCCAAGCAGTGATTGGATCAATGATATTTTTCTCTTAACGGGATTCAGTTTACTATGTTGGTTTGTTTGGAAAGTCCTTATAAGTCGATTGCACGCCATTGCTGGTAAAACCAAAGTAAGCTGGGATAACTCTTTGGTTCATGCCATTTCAGCGCCAATGAGTGTCTTGATTTGGTTATGGCCAGCCTCTATTTCGATCAAAATCTTATTGACCAATTTAGCCAATTTTCCAGTTGTTTGGATTACTACTTTTCAACAAATATTGCTTATCATCGCTTTCATATGGGTGACCATACGACTGACCATTCATGTCGAAAACCAACTTTTGCTCAATAGCAATCGTGATGAAACTACGGTTCATGCTATCGCAAAGATATCTCGATTAGTTTTTATTACTATTGGTATTTTATCCGTAATGCAAACGGTAGGGCTCAGTCTCTCAGGGCTTCTTACTTTTGGTGGTGTGGGTGGCCTAATCGTCGGTTTAGCAGCCAAAGATCTACTCTCTAATTTCTTTGGCGGATTAATGATCTATTTTGACCGCCCATTTAAAGTAGGTGACTGGATTCGCTCACCTGATCGTAGCATTGAAGGCACCGTTGAACGAATAGGTTGGAGAATGACAATTATCAGAACTTTTGATAAGCGTCCACTATATATACCTAACTCTGTGTTTAGTAATATCGTTGTAGAAAACCCATCTAGAATGTCACATCGACGTATTAACGAAACCATCGGAATACGTTATGAAGATGCGAGTGTAATAAATGATATTATCGCTGATGTTAAGGTAATGCTGAGCTCTCACTCAGATCTTGATGCAACCCAAACATTGATCGTTAACTTCGATAAATTTGGCCCTTCATCTTTGAATTTCTTTATCTATACTTTTACCAAGACTGTCGACTGGGTGACTTTTCACGAGGTCAAACAAGATGTACTACTGAACGTTCTTGCCATTGTTCATAAACACAATGCTGATGTCGCTTTCCCAACTCAAACTCTTAAAATCGAGCCACCAGACACAACGATATAAGATTGCCGCAATAAAAAGGGCGACTGATTAAGTCGCCCCTTACGAGTATTATGTTTTATTTTTTGATACCTTCAACATGCAACTCCATGTCAACATAACTTGAAGAGCCCATTACTTTAATACCAAAGTCGGCCAATTCCAGTCTTGTCGTACCGGTAAATCCAGCACGAGAGCCGCCCCAAGGGTCTTTTCCTTCACCAATTAATTGCGCATCAATAGAGATAGGCATCGTTTTACCATGTAACGTTAAATCACCGGAAATAACCATCTTTCCATCGCCGTTATCAGTGACTTTGTTACTAACGAACTGAGCCTTAGAGAATTTTTTTGCATTAATAAAGTCATCACTTCTTAAGTGCTTATCTCGTTCAGCGTGATTAGAGTCCAAGCTAGTTGTTTCCACATTCACTGTTACTGTAGAAGCTGAAACATCTGTAGGATCATAACTGAAATTACCGTCAAATTTATTAAACCGGCCTTTGATAAAACTGTATCCTAAATGGCTAACTTTAAAATTTACTGAAGCGTGAGCCCCTTTAGAGTCAATAACATAATCTGCAGCATTGACCATTGTTGGCATCAACAATGATGCACTTAAACCCAACGTTAATAATAATTTTTTCATTGTTTGTTAACCCCAATCATTTTAATTAATGTTTTATCTTTATCGATAAAGTGATGTTTAATCGCTGCCAATGCATGAACCACCGCCAGACCGATAACTGTATATGCTAAGTAGTAATGAATCTCTCCTGCGATATCCTCTTGATTCTCTATCATCGATCCAAATCCCGGAACTGAAAACCAGTTAAAAACCTCGATCGAATTTCCATCTGCGGTTGTAATTAGATATCCAGAAATAAAGAGTACCGTTAGCAGCACATAAAACAGTCTATGTACTAATTTAGCGATAATAATCTCATAAGGTTTACCTTCAACCTCCGGATGAACCGCTTTCAATTTCCATAGCATTCGAGCAAACGTTACCAACGCCAAACAAATACCAATAGAGCGATGAACATCTGGTCCTGTTTTATACCACTCATCATAATAGGTAAGGTCCACCATCCAATAGCCTAGACCAAATAGACCAAAAATAGCTAACGCCGATAGCCAATGAAATGTTTTTGAAACGATATCATAATACTGTAGCTTTCTGTTCACATGACACCTCAATACATTTAACTTACCCTATAGTAATCGTATTTTGTTGATTTACCATTTCAATATTCTGATCATACCCTTCAAATATTTTGTACTTACTACAATTTTTCATACATTTAACTGATCTGTAGCCCAAATCAAGTAACCAAAATAACTCATTTTTACGGCCCATTCATTGATGTAATAAATATTTCACACCAAACCCTTGATCTTATCTATGTATGTATTAATATGACGAAGTGTCAAGTTTGACGGTTCGTCAATAATTGGTGTTTATAGAACTATTTTTCATGTTAAAATACGCTAGGGGAAGGTAATATCGATTTTGATGGTTACGCATAAAGAGTAGCAAATATGTTTGGTTCGAGTTGTAATGGTGACAAGAAGCCGTGTTTTTTTGAAAGGACATTCAAAAGTAAGAAGCAACAAGCTATTTCAGATAGGGAAAAAGAGTTACTTCAGATAGCAAAGGATATTGTTACTGCTGAAGGGTTTGCCAATCTGACAATGGAAAAAATTGCTTCTGCAAGTCCGTATTCAAAAGGCACTGTGTACAATCACTTCACAAGCAAAGAAGATGTCATTTCTGCGCTGTGTATTTTAGGTATGAAAAAACAGCAAACGATGTTCAATAAAGCGCTCACTTTTGTTGGCAGCAGCCGAGAAAGAGCGATGGCATTTCATGTTGCTTATCGTACGTTTTCAAGACTTGAACCTATTCTTTTTATGTGTGTACTCACCGCCAAAACTCGCTGGATTGTTGAAAAGACGTCTCCTGAAAGGAACGAGGTTTTAAACAGTTTAGAGGAAAATATTATTGAAATGGCAGATAAGATCTTTTTAAGCGGCATCGAAGCAGGAGACATTACCTTATCTCCTGCGTTAAGTATCGATACCATTGTTTTTGCTAACTGGGCGGTTTCATTCGGCTCTAATGCATTAATAAACAATGCCACCAACAGCCGCTGTATTGATCGTATAAATGAAGCCAACTCGATGCTCCTTAACGTGAACATTGTGTTAGATGGCCTTAATTGGAAACCATCTTCATCAGAATGGGACTATAACCGCTCTTGGAAAAGAGCTGAAAATGAGTTGTTTCCTGAAGAAATTAGCTATCTGGAAAGTGTCGGTCGCTAAATCAGGATACAGACTAACCCGTTAAATCGGGTTATTTTTTCACGCTCTTTGACGAATCGTCAAAATAACAGTTATCRACAACTGATTTAAGATTAAATAAGTTACTATATTACAGCCTCTTATAAATCTTCACCAATTAAGCTTGTCGATAAATATTATTATTTTATCTTTTAATGACGAAACGTCACAATGGAGCTCGTGATGAAACAACGTTTACTTAGCTTACCTACACAATCACCAAGACTAGTTATACTCTTTTTGATTGGTGTGGTGTTCGCTGCAACTATTGGTGGAAAGAACCTCTATTTTAGGGGGGATTACAACATCTTTTTTGATGGTACCAATCCACAACTTCAAGCCTTTGATGAAATTCAAAACACCTTCACTAAATCTGACAATATCTCCATTGTTATCGCCCCTGATTCAGGCAATGTGTTTAGTAAACAGAGTATAGAGCTCATTCAACAAATTACTGCTGATGCTTGGCAAACTCCCTATTCAAATCGCGTCGATTCTATTACTAACTATCAACACACAGAAGCCATCGACGATGACCTTTTAGTCGAAGACCTAGCACTTGAAGAGAATCCGTTAACTACTGAGCGAATTGAAAAAATCAAAAAAGTGGCTTTGAGTGAACCGACCATAGTTAACGCTTTAGTATCAGAAGATGGACACGTTGCAGTCGTTAATATCACCGTACAAATGCCTCGTATTGATGAGATGGCTGAACTGGTTGAAATTATGGCTCACAATAATGCAATGATGGCCAAATATCAGCAGGACTACCCAAATGTCACTTTCCATAAAGGGGGATTACTCGCCCTTAACAATGCCTTTATGGAATCAGCACAAAATGACAGTGCATCGTTAGTACCAACCATGTTAGTTGTCATTCTACTCTTTTTAGGCTTAATGCTTCGCTCATTCATAGCTGTTGCTTCAACCCTATTAATACTCATTGCTAGTATTCTAGCAACCATGGGAATTGCCGGTTGGTCCGGTCTGTTCTTAAATACAGCAACAGTGAATGTTCCAACGTTTGTCATGACATTGGCTGTCGCTGATTGTGTGCATATCATTGCTACTCTTCGTCAAACCATGCAGAAAGGCTTAAGTAAAACAGAAGCAATTACTCACAGCATCAAACTCAATTTTCTTCCCATACTGATTACGTCCGTTACTACAGCCATTGGTTTCATCATGCTTAATGCCTCTGACTCCCCTGTATTTAGGGACTTAGGTAACTTAACCGCATTAGGTATTATGATTGCGTTTGTATTGTCTGTGACTCTGCTACCCGCTCTTTTGCAAATATTGCCATATAAGGTTGAGGTAGAAACGCAGAGCACCCGTTCCACTAAATTTGAACAATTAGCCGATTTTATTATCAATAAACGTCAGGTTTTATTACCTCTCTCAATTGCCGTGGTCGTTGCAATCAGTGCATTTATTCCACAGAACCGAGTCAATGATGAGTCTGTAAAATATTTTGATACCTCCAACTCATTCCGACAAGCCGCTGACTTTATGCAGGAGAACATCAGTGGCATGTCAACCCTAAGCGTCGTACTGAAAACGGGGCAATCTCAAGGCATTAATAGTCCAGAGTTTATTTCCGATTTAGGTCAGTTTACTGATTGGTTACGCCAACAACCAGAAATCGACCATATTTCAAGCCTTTCCGATACATTTAAGCGCCTTAATAAAAACATGCACGGAGATGACCCGAGTCAATACTTACTGCCTGATGATAGAGAGTTAGCAGCTCAATACTTGCTGCTTTATGAAATGTCACTTCCTTATGGTTTGGACTTGAATAACCAGATCAATATTGATAAATCTTCAGTCAAACTTCAACTCACCATTAAGAACCTTGGCAGTAATGAGTTTCTTGATCTTGAAAATCGAATTAATCACTGGATAGCTCAAAATATCCCTGATTACCAGGTACTCGCGTCCAGTCCAACACTCATGTTTGCCCACATTGGTGAGAGCAATATGGACAGTATGATAAAAACACTGCCAATTGCATTAGTTCTCATCTCAGGATTATTGATCTTTGCTTTACGCTCGGTACGTTTAGGCTTAATCAGCTTAATTCCAAACCTTGTGCCTGCTGCAGTTGGCTTTGGTATCTGGGGCATGATTTCTGGAGAAATTAATTTGGGTCTCTCCATTGTTGTCACCCTAACCCTAGGTATCGTGGTGGATGATACAGTCCACTTTTTAAGTAAATACCAATACTCACGCAAGCTTGGTAATAGTACAGAACAAGCCATTAGATATGCCTTTTCAACGGTAGGAAGGGCGTTGTGGATCACTTCAGTAGTATTGATTGCCGGCTTCTCTGTTTTATCACTGTCTGACTTTAGACTCAATTCAGACATGGGACAACTCAGCGCACTGATTATCGGTATCGCTTTAATCGTTGATTTTATCATGCTGCCTACTCTGCTGATGATTTTCGATAAATCACCAGAAGTCACACCTGCCAATGCCACCATCGATGAATCATCCATTGTTATTCAACAATAATCTGATATTTAAGGACTATAAGTTATGAATTCTCATTTAAAAATAGCCGCTACAATCTTGCTGGCTACACTGACGACGACTGCTGGCGCCGATAACACTAAAGGCTTGGAAATTGCCCAGGAACGCAAAGCTCGTGATATTGGATGGCAGGATAGTGTGGCCGACATGAGCATGGTTTTGAACAATGCTCAAGGAGAGACAAGCAGCCGAAAAATTCGGATTAAGACCTTGGAAGTCGAGAACGATGGCGACAAAGGACTCACTATTTTCGATGAACCTTTTGACGTAAAAGGAACCGCTTTTCTTAATTTCGCACACACATCAAAAGCCGATGACCAGTGGATCTATCTGCCTGCGTTAAAGCGCGTTAAACGTATTGGGTCTCGTAATAAGTCGGGGCCTTTCATGGGAAGCGAGTTTGCGTATGAAGACTTAAGCTCATTTGAAATAGAAAAATATAGTTTCAATTATCTAGGTGATGAGAGCATTGATGGGGTTGATATGTTCAAGCTTGAACAGGTTCCAACGGATAAGTACTCTGGGTATACCAAGCAAGTTGTTTGGCTTGATCATCAAGAGTATCGTCCCTATAAAGTTGAATTTTATGACCGAAAAAACAGTCTATTAAAGACACTTTCCCTGTCTAACTATGAGAACTATTTATCAAAATACTGGCGTGCACATCAATTAGTCATGACCAATCATCAAACAGGAAAAATGACGACACTAACCACCCATGAATTGCGCTTTCAAACCGGCTTATCTGATAAAGACTTTTCTAAATCAAGCCTGAAAAGAGCTCATTAATGGCGCTTTTCGTTAATCAAATGTAGGTAGGAAATCAACATGAAAGCGTTTTTTGTACTGTTCTCGTTTATAGCATTTTTCGGTAGTCAGTGGGTTTGTGCTACCGATCTTCGTGGGCAGGTTAATGTGGAGCATCGTCAATTTTTTGAATCCGGTGCGCAAGGACAAGAGAATCAACAAAGCTCTTTGACTATTGAGCCTGAGCTTTACTGGCAATTTCAGGATGGTGATGCCAGTTTTACATTTAAACCCTTTGTCCGATTGGATAGTTTAGATGAAAACCGAACTCATGCAGATATTCGTGAGCTGCTCTATTTTCAACTGATCGGCGATTATGAAATCCAAGCGGGTATTGGCAAAGTGTATTGGGGGGTGACCGAGTCTCAACATTTAGTCGACGTCATCAATCAAACCGATACCATTGAGTCCATTGACCGTGAAGAGAAACTCGGACAACCTATGGTTCATCTCTCGGCAGTCAAAGAGTGGGGGATACTCGAAGGATTCGTACTGCCCTATTTTAGAGAGCAGACTTACACAGGAGAGGACGGTCGCTTTCGTGCCCCCTTAGTGATTGATGATAACGCCACCTATGAATCATCCGCCGAAGAACATCATATCGATTTAGCGGCTCGCTATTCACAAAGTTATGACGACTGGGATCTAGGTCTAAGTGTGTTTAATGGTACTAACCGTGATCCTTACTTAACCCCAAGTGGTTCTCAGCTAGTTCCTCACTATGCACAGATGACACAACTCGGGCTAGATGCTCAAGGGATCATTGGTGACTGGTTATTAAAGCTTGAGGTGATTCATCGTGACAGTGAAGAGAATCACACCGCGATGACGTCGGGTTTTGAATATACCTGGGTTGGTCCGTTAGAGAGCTTCTGGGATGTTGGATTGATCGCAGAGTATCTGTATGACTCTCGCGATCAGCAAGCACCGACCCCATCACAAAATGACCTATTTATTGGTACTCGTTTGGCGCTAAACGATCAATCAGGAACTGAAGTGTTGGTCGGGATAACGCAAGATCTCGATGACTCCCAATCTCGAATAGGTAAACTTGAAGCCTCTAGTCGAATTAACAATTCATGGAAATGGCGTGTGGACGCGTGGTGGTTTGAGTCTGAAAGCCATTCAGACCCCGTTTATCTCTATCGCAACGATGATGTGATCGAACTGGCTTTAGAATATTATTTTTAATCCATAAAAAGAGCGCCGGATTTCTTGAACCTGCGCTCGTATCGTTTTTCAATGCCTTTTTATTCGACAGTTAAAGTATGAATAATCTGATTGGAGCTGCCTCGCCACTTAAGTGCAGGATCATATTTATCTTGTTCGAATTTGCCATCCACTAGGGTATCGATCAATTTAATCACTTGCAGTTGGTGTTCATCCATCTCTGACAGCAGGTACCCACTCCATAACCAAATATCTTTACCTGGGCACTCTTCTCGAACTCGTTTCACCAAACGTAAGATTGCACTGACGTTTTTCGGGTGCAGTGGGTCTCCACCTGAAAGTGACAACCCTCTTCGTTTAATTCTTGTATCCTGCAGATCGGCAATGATCTTATCTTCTAACTCTTGGGTAAACTCAAAACCAGAGTTTACTCGCCAAGTTGCCTTATTATAACAGCCCTTACACTCGTGCACACAGCCGGAAACGAACAGGCTACAACGCGTACCCGGTCCGTTTACGACATCAATAGAGTGGTAGATGTGATAATTCACTACTCACCAAATCCAGGTAGATGTTTCACGCGTCGTTTCACCTCTTCTTGTTTTCCGAAGTTAAACGGTCTTGCATCAGGGCTGCCTAAATAACCACAAACACGGCGGGTCACTGATACTTTTGAAGAGTCATGATTACCACATTTTGGACAAGTGAACCCTTTACTGGTGCACTTAAATTCACCGGTAAAGCCACACTCATAGCACTCATCAATCGGCGTATTTGTTCCGTAATATGGGACTCTGCTGTAGCTATAGTCCCAAACATCTTCTAGCGCCTCTACATTGCGCTGCATATTCGGGAATTCACCATAACAGATAAAACCACCACTTGAGATTTTGGGGTATGGCATTTCAAAATCAATTTTGTCGTATGGATTAGCGTCTTTTTGTACATCAAGGTGGAAGCTATTGGTGTAGTACCCTTTTTCAGTCACACCATCAATAACACCAAACTCTTTAGTATCTATCTGACAGAAACGACTACACAAGTTCTCGCTTGGAGTGGCATACAGGCTAAATCCATAGCCAGTTTCAGCAGTCCAATCATCAACAGCCGACTTAAGAGTTTTAATGATGTTCAACGCTTTTTCTTGTAACTGTTCACTGTCAAACATATGTTTGTTGTCGCCATACAGTGCCAGTATCGTTTCATGCAATCCAATATAACCCAGTGAAATTGACGCTCGGCCATTTTTAAAGATGTCAATAATATCGTCATCTGCATTAAGACGAACACCACACGCCCCTTCCATATACAGAATGGGAGCAACACGGGCTTTAACACCTTCCAATCGACTAATGCGTGTTTCTAATGCTCGACGGCATAATTGTAATCTCTGCTCTAGAATTTCAAAGAATGTCTGTTCGTTTCCTTCAGACTGTAGAGCAATACGCGGCAAGTTAAGACTCACAACACCTAGGTTGTTTCTTCCTTCATGGATCAACTCACCATCTTGTTCAAACGTCCCTAAGAAGCTACGACACCCCATTGGAGTCTTAAAGGAGCCTGTAATCTTAACAATCTGATCGTAGTTTAAAATGTCTGGATACATTCGTTTGGTCGCACACTCAAGTGCCAACGCTTTGATGTCATAATTTGGATCAGACTTTTTATGATTAAGACCATCTTTTATGGCAAATACCAATTTAGGGAATACTGCTGTTTTGCTATTTTTACCTAAACCTGCAATGCGATTATTTAAGATTGAAGCTTGAATTAACTTTGATGCCCAACAAGTACCTAGACCAAAACCAAAAGTAACAAATGGCGTTTGTCCATTTGCGGTATGCAATGTATTCACTTCGTATTCCAGTGATTGAAATGCGTCGTGGCACTCTTTTTCAGTTCTATCAATCGCAAATTTCTCTGCGTCTTTAATGTCCCATTCAACCGCAAGCTGGCGATACTTTTCAAAACTGATCATCACATACGGCGCTAACACTTCGTCGATACGGTTGATGGTAGTGCCACCATAGATATGACTCGCCACTTGGGCAATGATCTGCGCGGTGACTGCCGTTGCTGTAGAGATGGACTTTGGGCTATCGATCTCTGCGTTACCCATTTTAAAACCGTTAGTTAACATCCCTTTAAGGTCAATTAACATACAATTAAACATTGGGAAAAATGGGGCATAGTCGAGGTCATGATAATGAATATCACCCGCTTCATGTGCTGTCACAATATCTCGAGGAAGAATATGACGTTTCGCGTAGTGTTTCGCTACAATGCCAGCCAATAGATCACGCTGAGTCGGAATCACTTTACTGTCTTTATTTGCATTTTCATTAAGTAGATCAGCATTACTCTGTTCAATCAATCCATTAATTTCACGATTTAGTATGCTTTTTTTGTCACGAGTGATGTCTCTATCATGGCGATATTCTATATATGAACGTGCGAGCTCTTTGTACGGTCCCTGCATTAATTGATCTTCAACCAAGACTTGAATCTCTTGAATATCTACCTCTTTACGGCCAATTAACGAGACTTCAACGGCGTGTGACGCAAGTTCTGCATAGGCTTTAAGGCGCGAATCCGCATTGTCTGAAGCACTCATTATTGCAGCGGTAATCCTGTCTCTTTCAAAACATGCTCGATTACCATCACGCTTAATAATTATTGGTAGCAGTACCTCAGTCATCACTCTTTCTCCTTTATTACCCTGTCACCTAAAACACTAGATATCGGGCAAATTAACTCAACAAACACAATATGTGGGTATTAGGCGAGATCTGACTTTTATTTTCATTGATCTAAATCATGGTTTATTTACACCTGAACTTTCCTTCAACAATAACATGGCATGTATCTCAGAGATGACGCAACAAAAGCAATAACGCCAAAATTTGCTTACTAATTTGATACCTTTATCTCACGTTAATATGAACCTCGTTAACTAGCTATTAACCTATTAATGTACAAGCTTTTTTTAGAGTCATTATCAAAATCGAGAAAGAAAGAAATGGTGATGTCCGTTACGATTGATCCACTACTAGAAATCATTCTATGTGGCCAAAGAGAGTAAGTAGTTAAGATGCTGCTATCAAGCCAAGAGCAAATAAATCGTTGTCTGTTCATCGATGAGCACCAAGAGTATATAGCCGAATATAATGGCTTTACTTTGATGAGTCTCTATCAACCAATTTTTGACTTCCAACATTCCATCATTGGATTCGAAGCCCTACTTCGCATTACTGATCACAACAATATGTCCATCGACCCTGACCATTTCTTCAATTCTACTATCTATGACAGTGAGTTCATTATGAATGTTGAGTGTCTTGCTCGAATCATTCATATTAAAAATTTTTATCGGAATAAACCCAATTCCACTAAGCTTTTTTTGAATCTTCTACCCTCAATCGCGAACTATTGTCACGATCAACTCTCTGAATTTAATCTGATCAGTGCGCAATTAATTAAACAAACCACCTTATGTACAGATGACTTGGTCTTCGAAATCATAGAAAACAGTTGTGAGGAGAGTAAATTGATTCAATCCGTCATGCTAATCAAAGCCTTAGGGTTTCGTGTTGCCATTGATGATTTTGGTTCTAAATCTTCCAACCTACAACGTGTCATAAATTTGGTCCCGCATATCATTAAGATTGATCGACGACTTCTTCTTGATTTCATTAGCGGTCAACCGTCTGAATTAGAACACGCCATCCTTCTCGCGAAAAAGGTCAATGCTCAAATAATTGTTGAAGGAATCGAAACCCAGCACCAGTTAAACGCAATGAAAGCATTGGGCGTTGAATTTTTTCAGGGCTTTTTCCTTGGAATCCCGCGTAAAATGACTTCATATTGCAATTAATTCTTAACAAGTGCCGATATCACCTTTACTCCCGTTGATTAATGACTAGAATGGTTTTTTTCTATTTTGGTACGCTCCTATGTCAATTCAATGGTTTCCTGGTCACATGCACAAAGCTCGTAAAGAGATTGAAGAGGTTGTGCCTAAAATCGACGTCATCATTGAAGTGCTGGATGCGAGAATCCCTTTTAGTAGCGAAAACCCGTTAATCTCTTCGATTCGTGGAGACAAGCCTTGTGTAAAGGTACTCAATAAGCGTGATTTAGCTGATCCTGAACTTACTGAATTATGGATTAAACACCTTGAAAAAGAGCAAGGTGTGAAAGCGATGGCGATTACCACGTCCAATGTTGCTGAGGTAAACCAGATCACTGAGTTGTGCCGTAAATTAGCACCGCATCGTGAAGACATGGGTAAAAACATTCGCACCATGATCATGGGTATTCCAAACGTTGGAAAATCCACCATCATTAACTGCCTTGCTGGTCGCATGATTGCCATCACTGGTAACCAACCCGCGGTCACTAGACGCCAACAGCGTATCAATCTGCAAAATGGTATCGTTCTTTCTGATACCCCAGGTATTTTATGGCCTAAAGTGGAAAACCCACACAGTGGTTTTCGTCTAGCAGCGACTGGTGCAGTGAAAGATACCGCTATAGAGTATGATGAAGTGGCGTTTTATACCGTTGAGTATTTGGCCAAAGTGTACCCAGAGCGTTTGCAAGAGCGTTACAAAATTGATGAGTTACCAGAAACCGATATAGAACTCATGGAAGCGATAGGCCGAAATCGTGGCTGCCTAAGAGCAGGTGGACGTATTGATTTACACAAAGCCTCTGAGATCCTAATAAATGAACTCAGAAATGGGACCTTAGGCAATATTACCCTCGAACTGCCAGAGATGATCACTGAAGAGCTTATCCAAGTAGAGCTCGATAACACACGTAAAATGGAAGAGAAGATTCAGAAAAAAGAGATGCGTCGTAAACGTTACCTTAAAAACAAACGTTAATCTCTCTTTGCTAACGTCATAAAAAAGAGCACATTAAGTGCTCTTTTTTAGTGCTTTATGGTTTCATAATCGTCAACAATACATCTTCAAGTTGCTGCCAAGGCATTAATTGGCTATCAATTACTTCAATTTTTGATTCAAAACCACTTAACGTAAGCTCATTCACCGAAACCACTTGATTAGCCACATTAAAGGCAAAGCAGCCTTTATCCGTATTAACGACTGCTTTGATCCGCTCTGCCGTTAAATCTGAAAATACTGAAAATAGATCATCAAAAGCGAACTCGGTTTCAGCGCCGAAAAACCAGCCGCAACTAAAGTAGCCTTGTCCTTTGTTCTCTTTACGTAAAAACGTCTCACCTGGAGCCAGAGATAACTCTGGAATATCCTGACTGATGTGCTGATGCGTATGGGCATCAATCTCTACTGTCATAGTTCGCTTAGCATCAAGAAGACCTAAATCAAAGTCACCATTAACCGCTATTTGAGTAGCTAATTTTTGAGGCTGCTGCTCATTTGACCAAGATTCGAATGCCAGTGAATCCTGAACCCCATATTGATCACTTTTATTGGCAATAACAATATCTGCTACCGCTAATTGATCGTTAAAGTTATGATTATTCGTGTATTTTGTATTGGATAGATTACGTGCATCAAGTAGAGCTACTGTCGCTTTTAGATCAACATAAGGGGCATATTGCTCTGAAGTAAGAATAGCAATAATCTCTTTAGGGTGCCCCAATCCTGTGGGCTCGATAATCAAACGATCAGGTTTTTGTCTAAGCAAAGCATTGACGCCAACAGACATAGGCAAACCCGCAACGCAACACATACACCCTCCAGGAACCTCTTTTACCAGTCCCCCTTGATTTTCAAGCAATGCACCATCAATACCTATCTCACCAAACTCATTGACTAAAATGGCCCACTTTTCATTTTCAGGCTTATTTTTCAGTAAATGAATGATAGTGGTAGTTTTACCGACACCGAGAAAACCAGTAATAATATTCGTTGGAACGTGAACAGACATCTATAACCTACCAAGACGGGATAAAAAACAACAAACATAAAAAAGCCGCGCTAATCTTAGCACGGCTTGTATTTGTAAACTAAACTGTCTTTTGGAACATTGTTAAACCTTGTTTTCTGCTCATACGTGGGCAATGCGAAGTGATCTAAAGCTCGAGGCCATAATTAGAACCAATTCTTTTGTTTCAACAAGGGTGTAGCTCTTTCATGTGACTCATATTTTCTATTCGCCCTCCATGTAGCTCTCTACAAAAATTGTTTTTTTACAATGTTGCCTTTTACGTTTTGCGATTATATTTTACTTTTTTCTATACGTATTCGTCTTACGTTTTACATATTTTTACACATTTCATTTATACATTTTCTATTACTTTCTTTTCATCTAACTTGTACGCTTCTGTGTTTCAACGTACATATTAACTATGGCTCATATTTTTAGAATTACCAATCTAAACTGAGCTTATTAGGACAAAATGGAACTGGTGTCATAAATAAGACTTTTTCTTTTCTTAGAACGAAACTAGTGATTCAATTTATGATCGATATCATTCTCGGCAATAACATCAGTGAATACAGACATAAAGATCTCATCAGCCTCTAAAGCGTTGTCAATTGTTTGGCGATCACTGCTACCGCTTGTTCTATCTCTTCAAGCGAAGAGTTAGTAAAGTTGAGCCGTAACGCTGGTTTCACTTCAGAGCGGTTGGCGTAAAAGACATCACTTGGCACCACAGCCACCCCTTGCGCTAACAGGTCATTAGCTAGCTGAAATGCATCACACTTAGGTAGAGTAAGCCAAATGAACATACCTCCTTCAACTGGCTTCAACGTACAGTTATCAGGCAATGACTGTGTTAATTCATCCACCAGTTTAAGGTAGCGCTTTTTATACAACTTTCGAATGCCATCTAAATGTTGTTCGAAATCTGGGTGCTTTAACAGCCCTAATAACAGTGCTTGCATTGGAATACTTGAATGCAAATCTGCGCCTTGCTTCACCTTCACCAGAGGTTGAATGTAGCTCTCTTTACCGGTCACAACGCCAATGCGTAGTCCAGGCGACGCTATTTTTGAAAATGAACGCAATACAATCGAATGGTCGGGGCAAAAACTTGAGACCATTGGCAACTCACTGCCAGTGAACCTCAATTTTCGGTATGGGGCATCCTCAACCAGAGCGACGTCATATTGCTGACAAAGCTCCGCCACTTTTTGACGAGTCGCCAGTGACCAACATACGCCCGTTGGGTTGTGAAAATCAGGCACCGCATAAAAGAGCTTTATCTTATTCTGTTTAAAAATCTGCTCTAAGGCGACGGTATCTGGCCCTTCATCATTTTGGCTCACACTAAGCATGTTTGCCTGACTTAACCCAAACACTTGCATGGCACCTAAATAGCTTGGTGCTTCCATCACGATTTTATCACCAGGGTCCATATAGGCTCGAGCGATCAAATCAAGGCCTTGTTGGGAGCCTGTACACACCATTGCCTTATGGTTATCCGGCAACTGGTATAGATCGTTAAGGTGAGCTAAAAGTGGTCCATACCCTTCAGTGCTGCCATATTGGAACACCTCAGGCATAGAACTTAAGCTAGCTAGAGTCGATTCCATCAAACCAATTGGGAATGTGCTTTGATCAGGTAATCCACCCGCTAATGAAATCACACTGTCGCTGCTTGCCGCTGCAAGGATTTCTCGTATATACGACGAAGGTATCTGTTGTAGCGATTGTGCAATTTCCATGGTTTATCCTGATATTTATTATTTTTAACAGAATACTATTGATTGACCCTTTCGGCATGTCCATTTATGCTATCTATATTGTCTATTTATGCTATTTTATATGTCTAAATCTCAACAACTTTCTCGAATAAACGATGTATTGTTTTATATTCATCAAGATATTAGCCGTGATTTGCTTGCTAGTGAGTTGGCCACACGTGCCGCCTATTCAGAACAGCACTTTCATCGAATCTTCAAACAGGTTGTTGGCGAATCGATACATCAATATATTCGAAGAACACGTCTCGAATATGCAGCGAATCAATTGATGTTTGATAGTACTGCCACCGTGATGGATATTGCCCATAGTGCGGGGTTCAACTCCGTCTCTTCATTCAGTCGAGCATTTAAAACACTTTTTGCCCTGTCTCCTGGTCAATGGCGACACAGTGACATGAGTAGCCGTGATAAACCCTATTTATCTGACAATGAAATCGCCACCAGCTATCAACGAATCTCTCATCAGGAACCTCCAACGGCCAAAATTGTTGAAGTCGCCCCTAGACACGCGGCTTATGTGCGCCATCAAGGTTACGGTCGTTCAATTAAAAATGCGTGGTCAGAACTGCAAAGTTGGGCCATAAGTGAAGGTCGTGATTTCTCACAGCAGTTTGGTTTGCACCACTCCAACCCTGCGGTCGTAGAGCTAGCTTTGTGTCGATACGTAGCCTGTATTAGCATAGATACGCCAATAAAAAATAGAGGCCATATTAATCAATTGATTATTCCTGGTGGGACACACGCCGTGTTCCGTCTTACGGGGAAGTATGGTGAGTTACTGCCTCAATTGAGTTTGATTCTAGAGAAGTGGTTACCGACATCGGGACTCAAAATGAAAGCAACTCCTGCCTATGTTCATTATCACAAGAATCACTTCATTGAACCGGATGAACGATTTGGGTTGGATTTCTACCTACCCGTTAGTTTCTATTAAATTGCTTTTTTAATAGTTATAGCGCGACTTCCGGCTATTCTTAGCTTGTCGTTCGTTGCCTCGCTTATAGTTTCCCGTTAACCTTGCCATTAGCTGTTGGCCATCAGAAAAGGACCCATCTTCGACCTCTTGGCAAAATTCAGCGGCTTTTTGTCCACGTAACACCGTCGCTTTTTTATCGTGGTGAAAAATAGTAACCTCACCGGAGACCACTCGAAATGTAAAATGTAGATCGTCCATATTCCCTCTCGATTGCGTTTTAATACCGTGTTAAATTCCAACCATATAATAATCATGATTCACCCTAGGGCTAGCTCATGTATCAAGATAATATCAAACAGCTTACTACTCAATTTCCACTTATTCAGCAATTAATTCAATTGGAACCTGTGAGTTGGTTTAACCCTAACATCACAACATATGAAGATGCTTTGCCTTATGTCGGCCTTACCCATAATGACATTAAGTCGGCCAGTGATAGGTTACAGCGATTCGCCCCTTTCTTTTGCCAAACCTTTCCGGATACAAGAAAAACCAAGGGTATTATCGAATCACCTGTAACCGATATACCGGAGATGCAAGCCGCTCTGCAGAGCCGTTATCAAACAGTTCTACCTGGCAAGTTAATGATTAAACTCGATGCGTTACTTCCAATTTCTGGTTCAATTAAAGCGAGAGGTGGTATCCATGAGGTATTACAGCATGCCGAAAATCTGGCATTAAACGCTGGAAAATTACAGCTAGACGATGACTATAAAGTGTTAGATTCAGAGGGTTTTCGTCACTTCTTTAGCCAGTATAAGATTGCCGTTGGCTCTACAGGTAACTTAGGCTTATCAATAGGTATTGTCAGTGCAGCTTTAGGTTTTAATGTCAGTGTTCATATGTCGGCAGACGCTAGACAATGGAAAAAAGATCGCCTGCGTAAGCATGGTGTCAATGTGGTCGAGTATAACGCTGATTACAGTATTGCCGTTGAACAAGGGAGACTTGACGCTGAAAACGACCCCTACTGCCATTTTGTAGATGACGAGAATTCGACGTCGTTATTTCTCGGTTATGCCGTTGCCGGAGAGAGACTCAAACAGCAATTTGATGATCAGAACATCGTAGTAGATGGCAATCACCCACTATTTGTTTATCTACCTTGCGGGGTTGGCGGCGGCCCCGGTGGGGTAGCTTTTGGATTAAAACAAGCATTCGGTGACCATGTTCACTGCATCTTCGCTGAACCGACTCACTCTCCATGTATGTTGCTAGGGGTACACACTGGATTGCACGATAAGATCTCAGTGCAAGACCTAGGCATTGATAACGTTACTGCTGCCGACGGACTCGCGGTTGGTCGAGCCAGTGGTTTTGTTGGTAAAGCGATGGAGAGAATGATCGATGGTTTCTTTACCATAGAAGATAGGGATATGTATCAACTGCTTGGTCTGCTTGAGCAAACGGAACAGCTCGCATTAGAGCCCTCCGCTTTAGCAGGAATGCCTGGTCAGTACCATGTAGTAAGCAACTCTGACTATTTAGAACGAATGCAACTCACCGACAAGGTTGAACAGGCCACTCACCTCGTCTGGGCAACAGGTGGTGGCATGGTTCCAAAGAGTGAAATGGCGTCATACCTGCAAAAAGCAAACACCGCTACACAGGAGTAATCACAATCTCTTCAGCATGGGTATCATTAATTTGGTACCCCATCGCGAGTACTTTATCTCGTAATTGGTCTGCTTGTTGATAATCTCCTGCCTGTTTTAATGCCACTCTCTGCGCAGCCATTTCATAGACGGCAGCTGGCACGGTAACCTCAGGTACCTTATCAACATCACAGCCAAACACCGTATCAAAAAATTGGATGGTAGCCCGTTTATCTGCATCACTGATCGCACTTTCCAATACTTTCCACACCAACGAAAGCGCTTGGGGCATATTCAAGTCGTTATTTATTTTCTTCATAAACTGAGCTTGAAAATCACTGTCTATGTTCCCACCTAAGGGCAGAGCAGTAACCTTATCTCTCAATCGTTTTAACGCTTTCTTTGCTCCTGCTAATCCTTCCCATGTAAAGCTCAACTGACTTCTGTAATGGCTGGTAAGTGTTAAGTAACGATAATCTATCGGATCATAGCCCTGCTCTATGAGCGAAGATAAACGCATTGAGGTTCCTGACTTTGAAATCTTCTCTTTATTCAGATTTAAAAAATATCCATGCATCCAATAGTTGGCTTGAACATGACCATTTTTGGCCTGACACTGTGCAATTTCATTGGTATGGTGCACTGGGATGTGGTCCTCTCCACCAATATGAATATCAAACTGCTCACCCAAATACTTCTCTGCCATGGCTGAACACTCAATGTGCCATCCAGGGAAACCGATTCCCCAAGGACTTGGCCACTCCATTTGCCGCTTTTCTTCACCACTGAATTTCCACAATGCAAAATCGGTGATGTTTTTCTTATTGGCCATATCAACACGTATTCCAGCCACTAAACCTGCTTTATCTAATCGCGCTAATTGACCATATTCCGGTTGCTTTTCAGTATCAAAGTAGATGCCATCGTGCGTTTTATAGGTAAACCCTTTGATTTCAAGATCAAGGATAAAGTCTATTTGTTCCTGAATATGGTCGGTGGCACGACACACAGTGGAAGGCATGCTGATGTTTAATCGCTCCATATCTTCAAAAAAAGCGTGTTCAAAAAAAGTAGCAATTTCGCACGCTGATTGGTTCATTGCCCGTGACCCCTTCTCCATCTTGTCTTCACCTGTGTCTCCATCTGATACTAAGTGGCCAACATCAGTAATGTTCATCACATGATCCACCGAGTAGCCATTGAGTGTCAGCACTCGTTTGAGCAGATCCACAAACAGGTAGGTTCTTAGATTCCCGATATGAGCGTAGCCATAGACTGTTGGCCCACACGCATACATTCCCACTCTCTTTTTCTCAATGGGGGTAAACTCAGTTTTGACGCGCTCCATGGTATTAAAGAGCTGCACAGGTATAGTAGACATAGTATTTCCTTATAAAAAACAGAAAGGCCGTGGATGCGAACATCAACGGCCTTGAATCTTTTTGATTGAGTATGCTAAATAATAACTACGTAAAAGCCGCCGTAAATGTGAATTTACAGCAACAACATGATGGGTGAGAGATAGCATTAAATTTATTCATAACCCCAAACTAAACCATCTGCAAAGTGAATGCAATGCCATATTAGTACTCAACTTTCTTTTGTACGTATTTGCCCACTATAGACCCCAACAATGATCATAAAGACTCCGCATAACTGTATAGCTGTATCGACTAAGGGCTGATCAACAACATCAAACATCACCCCGCTCACCATTTGACCACTGATGACTAATAGTGCCGTTTTCAGCGCTCCAATCCGTGTTAAGACATAACTGTTAATCGCCACATATAGTGCACCAATCACTCCGCCTAAATATCTTATTATCGGAACTTGTTGCCACTCAACCTCTAGGACATCGCTCCATGTTAAGGTCTCTGCGATATTAAAATAGCCACAAAATGTAATGACAATGATGAGCAATAGAGCACCCACCGCATGATTATAAAATGAAGCTGAAAAAGCACCTTTACTGTGGCTTAATCGACCATTGATTGCGCGACATAGGCCAATTAACAGACCGTTCCCTAGTGCTAACACGATCATCCAAATCATGATGGACTCCTAAAAAAGATAATTAACATACTGCCCACGACGATAAGTATCACTTTTTTTACCTGCACAGCAGTGATCTTATTCTTCTCAACACCCAATAACCCCCAAGCATCACAGATAAGACCAAAGGTAACCTGACCAATAAGTCCAAGAACTAAAGTGCCCGCTAGCCCAATATCACTGTTCACGGTAATAGCTGCGATGATGACCACTACCGCCCCCGGCACGCCTCCTAAATAACTCCACTTTGGTGCAAGTGTCGGCTTCTTATTACTCTCCACACTCTGTTTGTTGCTAAACACGCTAGTGAGTACCAGCAACAACAACGCGATAACCGCCCCTATCCCATGTGCGAGCCACGAGGCAACAATCGGTGAACTCGACTCAGCCAGTTGACTATTAAAGCGAATCATACTCGCTAATAAGACGCCTCCAATCAATGCCATGACTGTATTCAAATACTTTACGCTCACATTCAGCTCCTTATCTATTGTTAGGAACCGAAGCTTATATTGTTTTCATATTGGTGATAATATTCAGATAAGAATTACAATGTTGAGATAAAGTTGACAATATGGAGATATTCACTTCAATACCCGTGTTTGTCGCCGTCGTTGAGTGCGGAAGTTTTTCTGCAGCTGCGGCATCACTAGGGGTGACTAAATCGGCAGTTAGTAAACGTATTAATCAACTTGAAAGTCAGTTAGGCATTAAGCTTCTTCATCGAACAACACGATCTTTGAGTTTAACTGAAGCAGGTGAGCACTATTTTGATTATGCCCGCCATGCGCTGACCATTGCTAGTGAAGGCGAAGATGCGATAACTGCGTTACAACAAACGCCTCAAGGCACACTGAGAATTAACGCTCCGATGGCTTTCGGGCGCATACACTTAGCACCACTTATTCCTCACTTTTTGCTAAACCATCCTCAAATACAGGTCGATATGGAGATGGATGACAAAGTGATTGATATGGTTGCTGGCAGTTTTGATATTGCGATACGAATCGGAAAGCTTCCCGACTCATCTCTGATTGCTAAACACGTTGCACCGTGTGTCAGTGTCTTGTGCGCATCACCTGAATACCTTGCAAAACATGGCGTACCCCGCCACCCAAGTGAGCTTCCCACACATAACTGTCTCAACTACTCGTATTTCCAAGCAGGTAATGAGTGGCGCTTTATAGGGCCAGAGGGGCTTGTCAGTGTGGTGCCGAAAGGAAACTACATTGTGAATAACAGTGAGGCACTGTATGAAGGACTACTAGCAGGGCTAGGGATTTGCCAAATGCCGACCTTTATAGTTAGTCAGGCACTCAAAGAGGGAAAACTGCTCGTCCTGCTTCCCGACTATAAGCTGCCAAAGCATGCGGTTTACGCCATGCTCACTGAGCGCAAGCATGTTCCTGCAAAAACTCGTCTGTTTATTGAGTTCCTTCAACAACAATTCGATCAGGAAATGCCGCATTGGGATAAATAACACCCCCATCATAAGAGTGATGAAACGAATTAGCCCCGAAGGAATTTAGTAATATCTACCTTATCTATCTGCTCTGGTTTCATAAATTTCTTCGCATAGACTAGATACGTTTCAGAGGTTAAAAACAGCTCAAAAAGATCAATATCTATGTGTTCGTCAAGCGCAAATTTGTGCAGGATATTAATAGCAACACTTAATGGTTTCACTTTTTTATACGGACGATCTGCCGCAGTAAGAGCTTCAAAAATATCCGCAATGACTAAGATGCGCTCAGGTATTGTGAGATCGGTTGCATCCAACTGTCTTGGATACCCTGTCCCAATAAGCGTTTCATGATGCGTTGAAGCAAATTTTGGTACATTAGCCAGTTCAGGCGGGAAAGGTAACTGCTCCAGCATCTTAATCGTTCCCACTATATGCTCATTAATGATATACCTGTCTTCTGCAGTTAACGTGCCTCGAGCAACGGATAAGTTATAGATCTCTCCTAAATTTGCTTGGTGCTCCGGAGGCTGCATCTTGATCCCTAACTTTTCATCAAACTCTTTTTTCACTCCTCTAACCACTTTATGCTCAGGTTTGTCTGTTAATACTTGCTCAGTAACGGGTAATTCCACAGAGCCATCAGCTTTTGACTGATTCGTAAATTGTGATAAATGCAACTCCTCAACAGGAGACAAGCCAAGGGTATCATCAAAATGTCGAAGCCAAGTTCGTTGACCAATCTGCTGCAATCGTTCGATTTTCTCTTGCGCCATAAACTCGCCCCCCACATTAGCATTGGCCACAAAAGTATAGTCTAGGGTTAATTGAGACTGCTGCTCCGATAATTGCTGCTGTAGCTCCGCTTTTTTATCTGGTTGTTCGATAAGCGCTTGATAAAATTCTATCTCGGTATCACGCCATAGTACTTCAAAACGCATTCTTACTTCATGAATCCGGTTATAAATGGCTTCAAGTTTGCTGCCTTTATCAACGATATGTTCAGGGGTAATTATTTTCCCACAATCATGCAGCCACGCCGCAATTTGAAACTCGCGATACTCATCCGCGTTCTTAAAAGAGAAGTCATTAAATGCTTCACTGCTACTCTGCTCAGCAGCACTGGCTAGCATCAAGCCGAGTTCTGGTACACGGTTGCAGTGGCCTCCTGTATAGGCCGATTTATCATCTATAGTCTGGGCAATGAGTTTGATAAAGGAGTCCATGAGGTTTTGCTGCGTCTTCTCATGATGTTTAATGGCATCTGACATTTCTACCATTGACTCCGCGAGTTCATCAATTTCTACAATATTACTATTTATGCGAGACACATCTTCATATTGACGATGTTTGATTTTTTCATTCTCAATCGCAAGCAATCTAATTGGCTTTACAATGGGCCCGGAGAAAAACCAACTAATAGGAAAAATGAACAATAAACAGATACTGGTAATAACTATTGATATGTGAACCTTTTCTAAACTGCTCGAAAAAATAGTTTCACTGGGAACGACAATCGCCAAAAAATCGCTCTTATTACTGTTGACTGGTGTCAAAAAAACAAACTGATCGATGCCATCGATTTGAACTGGAAGTAATTTCCCATAAAACTCTTCTTGCTCTGCTAGATCAAGTAGCTCTACGTAAGGAATCACACCTTCAGGACTCTCTACCTGGCCATTTTCAGTCGTAACGGTAAGCCACTTTTTGTTTAATTCATCTCGTTGCTCTTGAGTAATATTATCAATAGCGAGATTAATAATAGACATCAACTCATTTTGTTCATCTTTTAATATAAAATGCAGCCCACTATCAATATCGGCTGGAGAGAAGCTCGGTGTCGAGTGATATTGGATATCACCAATAAAGTACTGTTGCTGGGTATATCGAAGGATCACTTCATTATCAAGCCCTGAATAAACCTCTCCTTGTGATACAGCCTCTAACACATCCCGACTAGATGGGAGTTCGATAATATTGATGGTCGGGAAATGTTCTTTAATTGTTTTAGTAATTGACCACCCTTGTACTATGGCTAACTCTTTTCCTTGCAACTGTTCAATACGACCAATTTTGGCGTGCTTTGGTTGAGTAATAATGGCAAAGGGTAAAGTTAAAAATGGTGTTGATAACACACCTCTTTGATGATTAATTTCACTATTAAAAGCGGGTTGAAGCATGTCGATATTGTGATTATCAAATCCGTCAACTAATTCTGACCAAGTATGACCATTAGTATATGTAAAACTTAGCCCCGTCATTTCAGAAATTAAGGTTAGGACATCAATACTATAGCCTTCTGGATGTCCAGAAATTGAAAAATCAATCGGGCCCCAATCTGTTTCATTCGACACATTTAATGTTGGGGTACTCTCAATCAACTGCCTCTGTTTACTGCTTAATGGTAAATTGGGTGCTGGAGTCGGTAGCGAACCCTCAATGTCCTTTTGACTGCTTGAAATGATCTCACCAGATTTTTGAAATAGATATATCTCCTTATCGATTTCACCCTCTTGCCCTAAGCCTTGTTCCATTAAGTATTCGTCTAGAGAAGACAACGCAATATCGATTGCTAATACCGCATCCGTATTGGGTATTTTCGCTGAATAGGTTTGTCCTGGCGCTTGTAGATTCTGAAACATATAGGGTGACGTTTTATAAACAGTATCTAATTGAGCGTTTTTATACCAGGGGCGAACCGTAGCCAGATAATCGCTAGGCTCTTCACGGATCACGCGAACATTGAATACTTCATCCAGATACTTTATGGTTCGAGTTCTACCCGTTCCCGTATCCTTAATATCAATCACCACCCACCGGTCTTTATATGAGGCTTTAATTTGTTGCCGAATAACCGGGCTAGCATCTAAATTGATAACCTCAGATAAGTCACCATTACCATAACCAATATACACCGCATAAAAAACATCACTGCTATCCAACATTGACGAAAATATGGGGATTGCGGAATCACTAAGCTCATGGCCATTGAGCAGATCACCAAATTTAGCAAGCATTTGAGTGACATTTTCTGCTTTTTTATCAATCACTAACAAATGTTCTTGTGTTTTTTTGCTGGTTAATGAAAAGAGCTGGCTAGCGGATTCAGTCGCCATTGTTCGACTAAAATAATACTGTAAACTGATCGCAATTGTGGCAGTGATAACCGTTGCCAAAATAAAAATACTAACAACAGTAAAACGAATTGTATGCTTTGACAGAGCTGGCACGCGCATTATCATTAGAGTTTCCTTTTGAAACAACAATGCATTAACATTATACTATTTATACTATTTATACTATTTATAC
>NZ_JAKJSQ010000036.1:0-42732 GCF_050337105.1 Aliivibrio kagoshimensis | reverse complement strand
AATATTACCATTTAGTACACTAACCACTTTGGTTGAATGACGGCTAATCACATCTAAAATGATGTACTTATCCTTGTGGAGGTTGTTTTCACTATCTTCGACCATAAAACTACAGCCATTGTTAGAGAGATCTCGCAGTTTAACCTGCACCTCTCGGTCATCGATATGAATAATCCCCTTCATATCCACTTCAAATCGAGGTTCACGCCTCAGTTGATGCAATTTCATGGTTGAGGGCATTGCAACAATTAAAATTGGTATGGGTTGAAGAATCACATGCTGAATGAGCGTGCGAAATAAAATAATGGACCCTTCACCTTGACCGGATATGGCTTTTACGGTCAGTTTAAACCCTTCCTGCAAAAAGTGTTCTTGCGATTCAAGGCTGATTGCTGGGAACTTTAATAGTAGGTAACTTTGAGAGTCAGAACCAATAAACAGAGTATTACATTTCAATCTTTCACCTAGCGGCGTGGTAATAGAAATATGCACTAGGGTGCTTTTAAAGATCATATTAAGACCCGAGGGGCCAGTAGTGATTTTTTCTCTATTTACTTTATCAACATCAATGCTTTCACTTGCTTCCATGCTTTTATCTCAACGTAGAAATTTCATTAGAACAATAATTATTGACCCTATTATGCAATTTCACAATAAAGTTAGACTATTGAGTGGTGAGAATAGGTAATGCAATCTCTACCATTGCATTTAGATTGGTACAGCGCGTTATCCGCCTTCTGTAAGAGCTCATTAAGCGTTTTTTCCACATCACTGTTCGCGCTCTGATCGCAATTAAAATAACAAACCCCAAAAGAGACCGTAATCTCTCTATCAATCAAGTTGATATGTGAGAGAGCCTCTACCAATCTATCTATCACCAACTGCTCGATACCTTTACGAGTTTCCGGTAACCATAGTATGAACTCTTCACCACCAATTCGAGCAGCAAAGTCATAATGCCGAATAGAACTTTTAATGCATTGAGCCACGGCCACTAAGACGTCATCACCCATTTTGTGACCAAAGTGATCATTCACATATTTAAAATGGTCAATATCGATAATGATCAAGCTACCTTGCCCACCAAACCTATTGATTCTGTGTAGATCATTCAACACAAGCTGTTTCATCCCACGATGATTGGGCAACTCAGTCAAACTGTCGTGGAAGGATTGGTACTGCAGCTTAATATTTAACTCTTTTAGCTCAGTCTCTTGTGCTCTTCTTGATAGCTCAGACCCTATCCAAGATGCCATCAACTCAAGAATGTCAATGTCTAACTCACTGAACGGAAAAAAATGCGGCTCTTGACTCGAGAAGCTCAGCGTTCCATACGGCTTCCCGTTGCACAATATCGGAATCCCAACGTATGCCTCAACACCTAAGTGTTGATAACTGGCATGACTACTGAGATTTTCACTCTTAGCAATGTGCTCAATGGCTAGTGGCTTTTTTTGTTGATATGTCACATCACAGCAGGTATCGCTTAATGCAAACTCATCCCCAATTGAAATATCCACGTCTGATGGGGTCACACTGCTAATAACAGTGTAACGATCGCCTTCTATCTTAGAGAGGATAGCCGTGTTTAAATTAAACCGTTTTAATCCCATAGTAATTAATTGAGATATTTGGCTATCAAAGCCTTTTTCATAGTCATTACTTATACGATAAATCTCTCGAATTACCGATTCTGAACTGAGAATTTTATGAGTATGACGATTACTATCTAACCATTGAATTGCATCGTTCTTATTGGTGAAAAACCGTCTTTTATAATTCTCTTTTTCTACATTCATCATCTCAAGTTGGTACTGCAATAAATCATACTCTTTAACCACAAACAGAGTGGCAATCAGGTTCTTTAAAATGAGGATATCTATCCATTTTTTGACTGATTGTTGAAAAGCAATAGTGCCAATATCCATCTGTGTCGCATCAATCAAAAACACCCATGAAGAGGGTTTTTCTTTTTCAATAATCGAGCGAACTTCAAGAAAGAAATGGTCGGTAATTCTCTCTTCCCAGCAGCCAAAAGCCTTAACATCCACAGTGTTGTCATGAAAAGAAATCTCATAGTGTGAGGTATTGGCAGAAGGTAAAATAATTGGGCTTGAAAGAAAACGCTTAGTCTCTTCAAAATTGATCGGTTTTGAAATTAAGTAACCTTGAAGATTGTCACAACCATGATCGAGTAGCCACTTCGCTTGTAGTGAGGACTCCACACCTTCCGCTACAATCTCAAGATTCAACCCCTTCGCTAGACCAATGATAGCTTGAGTGATGCAGACAAAACTCTCATTTGAAGGAATACCATCAACAAACGATTTATCAATTTTTAACTTACTCACGGGAAGATCTTTCAGCCGCGAAAGCGAGGAATACCCTGTACCAAAGTCATCAATTGATATTTTCATACCATAAGCATTAAGCGCTTCAAGTTGCGAAAAAATAAGTCCACTTTCATCCGAAATCATCTCTTCAACAATCTCAAGCTCAATGTTACTTGCGGCAATATTATAGGTGGTGAGTATCGACTTTACTCTATCGACAAAGCCAGGTTCTATCAGTTGTTGTGGTGAAACATTGATTGCAATGGAGCTCACATTAACGCCAGCTTCAATAAAACGCTGATAATCATGGCAGACTTGTTCAATAAAAAAGTAACCAAATCTCGACATTAAATTCATTGCATTGAGTAAGCCAATAAAATGAAAAGGAGCAATAATGCCATGTTCAGGATGTACCCACCTTGCAAGAGCTTCAAGGGAGCACTTTTTACCTAATCGCTCATTTCTAATTATTGGCTGGTAAAAAGGGATAATATGGTTGTTATCCAAGGCGTAAATCAATTCTTGCTTAAAGAGCTCGCTATGCTCTAAAGGACGAATCTCGGAAGAGAGGTGTTGAGTGAAATCATACTCACAATGTTTTTGTTCAATCAAACTTGGTTTTGAATCGATGATCTCGCTTTCATTTTTCTTCATATGCAAAAATCTTACCTTTTGAGCACTCGTATAACCATGATGGCTACAATATAGAATTTATTATTCATCAAATTAGGAACATTAAAGAAATATACATCTCGTACATGCCTGCATAAAATACCATTAACTTAATACATTAATGAACCATTTAATATTATATCCAACTGACTATTTTACCTCTCTACTTTAGTATGAAGTTAATGATTGAATTAATTATTACTGCTCTACTCAAACCAACACAGAACAAAATGAAAACACATAAATAACTGTTTTACCTATAAAATAATTACCAATTAAAAGGAAAACCAGTTACATGATGGAAATATAAACCTATATATTCATTAATAATATTTTAATATGTTGCATTAAAAATAAACCTTATGATAAATAATATGCATCAACACTAATAGTATCAACTCCTTACAATATGCATATCTTGGAATATAATATCAACTCTAATGACTATTCAGTCAGAAATCAGCATTCCGTTGGTCAAGGTATACAAATCTTGTTACTGTTAACCCTCTCACTACATAAATGGAAAGCGCTATGACCCCTGCACCTATTAAAGACCTTATTGCCTTTGATGATTTTGCTAAATTAGATATTCGAGTAGGCACTATTTTATCAGTAACGGAGGTGGCGAAATCGAACAAGTTGATGAAACTAACCGTTGATTTTGGTGACCATACGCGTTCAATCCTTTCTGGTATAAAGCAAGAACGCGACAACCCACAAGAGATAGAAGGGAAACAAGCGTTATTTGTTGTGAACTTACCAGAACGAAAGATGGCAGGAGAGTTATCGCAAGGTATGCTATTTGATATTGGTTATGAAGATAAAATCACGCCTTGTTTAGCCATGCCGGAAAACCCCATTCCCAATGGCAGTCGGGCGGGTTAATTAAAATGAAAATGGATTATAAACAAATATTTGACCGTTACCCCGAACAGGCAAAAGCACCTCTATTACTGATTAGAAACTTAATAATAACTATTGCCCAAGAGCAAGGATTAGGCAATATTGAAGAGAGCCTGAAATGGAATGAGCCTAGTTATTTGGTCAAAACCGGGAGCGCCGTTCGCTTGGATTGGAAAGCGAAAACACCCGATCACTATTACCTCTTCTTTAATTGTAATACCAAACTGATCGATACATTCCGGGAACTCTACTCAGATACGCTTCAGTTTCAAGGTAATAGAGCAATAGTGCTGAGTATCCATGAGCCGCTTCCAACCGAAACCATTAGGCAGTGTTTGACCCTAGCGATGAACTATAAAACCATCAAACATCTGCCATTATTGGGCGCATAGAGAGTCATCCAAAGTGGTGGGGAGAAAAAATGAAGAAAGTTTGTGTTAATGACAAGATGCAGTCAGACTATTTCTATTTTTTAACCGAACCGATGGGGACCCATTTTTCACCCGACTTTGCTCCAGAGCTCACACCAGCACAAATGCTAGCACTGGGTGTTTTTGGAGGGAAGTATCTAACCGACTGCCAAGATGAGTTTCCTGCGGAATGGTTCATCCATGCTAAATTAAGCCCTGAACACAAAGATATTACTCTTAACTACTTCTGCGTTGATGCTTCACAACCGCTCAGTGAGTGGCAGAAGAAAGGCTGGATCCATACCGATGATCCACGGGGTTGGTTTCAATGGTATTGCCGCTACTACATGGGTCGTAGAAATGAGGTCGAAGATAACCGTCAAATAAAAAGGTGGAGAGCGTTTCGCCGACATGCTGGAGCCATCAAGAAGTATTGCGAGCCATTCGATCACCATTGCCGTCGCAAACAGCGACAAGCACTGCTCCATTGGGCGTATGATTCAAGAAACATGTAGTGACCTCATTTTTTATAATTTTCGCTCAATTAAATGGTTACTCTTTTAAGGAAATATGATGATTTTTACTACCACAGAAACCGTTCCAAATCGTGAAATTGCAGATATATTAGGTGTCGTCACTGGTAATGTTGTGCAATCAAAACATATAGGTCGTGACATTATGGCAGGTTTAAAGGGCATTGTTGGCGGCGAACTAAAAGGCTACACCGAGATGCTGACCGAAGCTCGAAACGTGGCCATTGAACGTCTTGTCACTCAAGCCAGTGAGCTTGGCGCAGACGCCGTTGTTGGCATTCGATTTACCACCAGTGCGATAATGGATGGATCATCAGAGCACTAGCCTTCTAGTTAACTCTTTTATGAAAATACCACGTTGTAAAAGTAACGGCTAACAGAGCTCCACTATAATCAGCAATAGGGAACGACAGCCAAATCCCTTCTACACCTAGCCACTTTGGTAGATTCAGCAACACAGGCAGCAATAAAATATAGGTACGAGTAGAGTCTAGCAACATGGCCGGTAACGCCTTACCCATCGCTTGAAACACCCCACTGCACATCATGCTACTAGCCGCACAGACAAATCCTAAAAACGCAATCGACGAGATGTCACTGGCCACCGCAATGAGCTGGATGTCATCGGTAAACAGGGTTAATAGCCATTGCGGTTTATAGACCAGAATTAGCGTCACGATACTTGTCCAGATGGTACCAAAGGCAATTGCCGTTATCAGAGACTGTTTTACCCGAGCAATTTTTCCTGCACCATAATTAAAACCCGATAAGGTCTGTAGAGCGATCACCATTCCTAATAGAGGTAAAAACAGCAGCATAAAGCTTCTCATCAGCAAGCCGTGTGCGCTTATCATCATACTGGCGTCACTGCCGCTATAGAGTGTAATGGCATAGATAGTAAGTGCGAGTGTAAACGCGAATCCACCATGGGATAAAAACGTTGGCAAACCCAATGCCAGCACCTGCTTGTGTGTCTGCCAATTATAACGAAGATATCTCCACTGCAATTTGACTCTGTCTGAACCACTAAGTTGTAGACGTATCGCTAACGTAAGCGACAGCATCATTGCGACTACCGTTGCCCAAGCAGCGCCTGCAACTCCCCACTTAAAGCCAAAAATAAACAGTGCATCAAACAAGATATTTGCAAGGGATCCAAACAACATCACTTTCATCATATCTTTTGCTTTTCCCGATGCTCTAAAACATTCACTTAATGTACCGGAAGCAAAACTAAATGCTGTAATGGATAAAATCGGTAAGAGATAGCTATTTGCATTGCCGAGTAAATTGCTAGGCAGTGCTAATAAATCAAAAAGTGAGTGACGAGAAAAGAACATAACGACACTGCAAATCAGACCAACAGTGATCGCAAATAACATACTATTAGAAAAAACTTGGCTCGCCCCCTCTCGGTCCCCACTGCCAAGCTTTCTCGAGATGATCGACGCCATACCCGTACCAAGTAATCCACTGATACTAATTATCAACATATGGATAGGAAATACCGCTGACACCGCGGCCATCGCTTCAATACCAACACCACGAGTGATAAAGATGGCGTCAATAAAGCTGTATAGTCCGTTGATCATCAGCGAAATAATGATCGGCAGTGCTAACAGCATAAATTGCTTAGTGATGGGTTGTGTCAGCAGTGGCTCTGAACTTGAATGCTCTGCAGGTTTTCTTATCGATTCAAGTGTTACACTGGCACTCTCTTGTACGGTACTTTCGGTATTCATATTGAAGTCCTTTAAAAATGAGATCCTCTCAGAAGTCTCCATAAATGAATAAATCCACCACGTTAGTTCACCTTTATCATGATTTCAAAATGAAAGATGTTCAACTCGCAATTAATCTCTAAATAACGTTCAAAAACATAACGATGTACAGGTACTATGTTGGCATTTGGTAGATATTCACTTAATAACCAGAGGTAGAACTGTTCGTTATCACTGCTAGTTCCTAAGAACTCAATCAACAGATACCGGCCCGCTGGTCGAGTTCGTGTCGCTATGCCCGCTTTATGTACCCAACTAATATCATCAAGTTGGTAACCGGACTCATAGCGGCAAACCTCTTCAGGGGCTAGCCACTTATTGTCCCAACAGAACGCAACAGACTTCCCCTCTTCAATGGCAATATCGTGATGTGCTAACCAATGATGCATCTCACTCCATGCCTCTTTAATACCTGCTAACGCATACCCTTGCTTACTGGCAATGCAACAGTAATGAGATTCCTCAACGTTCACCACATCAATGCGCTGTATTTTGTCTGTTATTTCATTTATTTGTAACTCTGAGAGGGAGCCATTGTATAAAAGCGATGGGGAAATTTCTTTTCCATACTTGCTAAAAAGTTTTCCATTCTTGCTATCTACCCCTTTTGTACCTTTGCGGTGATTCGATGCCGAAAAACCAAAGTAAGCTCGAAAGGCCTTTGAAAAATTAGCCGATGATGAAAATCCGCAAGCTTCGCTCACTTCACTCATTGAGGGTGGGTTTACTCTAATTAAACAGTGGAATGCTTTTTCCAGTCGTTTTCTACGCACAAATTGGTTAAAGGGTTCATTGGTCAATTTTTTAAAAATACGATGAAAATGAAACTCAGACAGATGTACTTTACTGGCAACTTCAGCAACGGTTAATGATTCTGACAAATGACCTGTAACATAATCGATAGCAGTTTGAACACGTTGTTGGTTACGAAGTGGCATCAATACTTACCTAGTAATACATTAATGCCAGTTATCATTATGCGATTAATGGAAGAAAGCAAGACATAACAACGCATAGCCAACCGTTTCGATAGAAGAAAACTAATCCAATACCACTGACTCAATAGCGTTGCGTCCCGCCTCTTTCGCACGATAGAGCGCATTATCGGCTGACTCATAGAGTTGTTCCATTGTATGTTTTGAAGTGTTGGATATTACAAGTCCAAAAGAAGCCGTCACTACCGGTTTTGAGCTATTAAATTGATGCTCTATCTGTAACTCTTCAATCGTAATTCTGAATTTTTCCGTAAAAGCGATGGCTTCATTTGGGTCTAACCCTGAGAATATGACACCAAACTCTTCACCGCCTAGTCGGAAACAGTAATCTGACGAGCGATGACAAAGACTTTGTAATGCACTTGAAACGAGAACCAATACATGGTCACCATTATGGTGGCCATAGTTATCGTTATACTGTTTGAAACAATCCAAATCGATCATAACAAAGCTCAGCCACTCATTATTGCGATGTATCCGGTTCATCTCTGCAGGCAGCACATGGATGTAATGACGACGGTTAAACAGCCCTGTTAATGGGTCGGTAATGGCCAGTTTCTCATTTTTTTTCTTCTCTTGTCGTAATTGCAATTCTATTCGCTTTCTTTCAGCCACTTCAAAACTCAATGTATTGTTCAAGTTTGACAGTTTATTAGTCCAATAACTCAATATGACAAGCACTAGCAGTGAAATCACAATCACTTTCCAGACTAAACTGTAATCGAAACCGTGCTCATATTGTAGAGTAACCCAACGAGAATAAATCGTTCTCTTCTCTCCTTCAGAAAGTGAATCTAGTGCCTTTTGCAAAATAGTCTGCAAAATTGGCCAGTCGCTGCGCACCGCCATACTGAGATCGAATCGATAGGGAGTAACACCTGATACTTTTAAATTAGTAAAACCCTCCCGTTGTATCACATAATTCACCGTGGCAATATTTCCTATATACGCCATCACCCTGCCAGAAGAGACTGCTTCTAATGCCGCTGTCACATTCTCCATTTCAACCTGTACAATGTTTGGATGAGTAGTCTGTATCATCTCTTGCGACGCATAACCTTTGATGACCGCTACCTCTTGGCCATTTAAAACGTCAATATCTCCAATAAAAGGGATCTCTTGATTGGTGATTATCATCATCGGAAATCTAAGATAAGGTCGAGTGAAATTCAAATATTTTTTTCGTTCGGAAGTGATCGCTAGGGCAGGGTAGAGATCCAATTCACGCCGCTTACTCGCCTCTATCACCTCTGGCCACGTCATCTCGGTAGTAGGTACCATCTCTATACCAAGACGCTCTTCTATCAACTTGATGTAATCTGCAGCAATACCTTGATATACCCTATTCTCATTAACGTATTCAAAAGGGGGCCAATCAATATCGATAGCCAATTTAATGCTCTTATGATTATGCAACCAATTGATCTCATTCTCCGTCAGTTGAAGCACTTTACTGCTTTGATAATAAGAATCGAGCAGATTAATGATACTGAAATTATAGAGTTTGCTGCCGTCGTGCACCTTTGACAGTGTCTTAAAGTCAATTCGAGCCCAATTATCTTCCATAAAAAGTTGGAACATTTGTATGTTTTGATGGTTTATTGAGTGCATTTGAGAATGAAACTGAGTCGATTCATTGACAAAGTCGTTATTACTTAAATAGTCTTTTAGCAGGATGATCCCCCACGCAGCCTCGGTAAAATGCCCTCCAATCGTGATATGACTATCTATGCTCTCCACAATATCGAGTGCGTCTGGTAACCAATCAATTCCACCAACAATAATACTGTCCATGGGTAATGCTAGCTCCGTCATTGCGTCTCGAATGCCTAAAGCTATATTGTCTGAAGCAGCCCAAACCACATTAATACTCGGATGCTGTTGATATTTTTCAATAAATAGACGCTTTGATTCACTACGACTCCACCCCTTTCCAGCATCAGTTTCAGCAACCACCCTTACTTTGGGATCATAATTAATAAATTGATATAGGCCTTGATTGCGCTGTTGAGTCGAAACCTCTTTCAAGTTGCCATTCACCACGAATAAATTTATCTGTTCAATATTGTTATCATAGGCTCTTTGAAGCAGCTGCTCTGCCAACAAAGCACCCAGTCTCTTATCATCCGGAAGAATCGCGCCAATCCAAGATTTGTATTTTGTGCGTGGAAGTAGATCGTTGGTCATAAAACCCGTGTTATACAAGATACTAGGGATATCATAACGCTCAGTGATCGCGAGAATACTTTCACCATTTTGCTCATAGTTCATAAACAAAATACCATCGACACCTTGCTCACAAGCATCAAGCACCTGTTGTACCATACGTTGGGATTGATTCTCAGCATTAAAAACCTGTAACGTTACGCCAAGGTCATCCGCCGCCGCCTGTGCAAACTTTATTTCTAAATGCCAAAACGGAGTATCCAGATTCGGGACAAACAGGGCAATTTCCGTCGCTAAGAGTTTGAATGGCATGAACAGGCATAAGAGCAGTACTAAGAAAGGTTTCATTAAACACAACTCCACTCACATGCTGAATTAACAAGTATAGGTCACCTATTGACAATACTGATAATAAAGGGACTGATAAGGAACTATCGTGAATTGTTTAGTTGTTATCGCACATCCATTAGAAAATAGTCTTTGTAAGTATTTAGCTGGCAAAACCATTCGGCATTTAGTAAATAAAGGCTATCAGGTAACAGTAAAGGATCTCTATGCTGAGCAATTCAACCCCGTATTAAGCCAAGCCGAGAGGGGAAGTTACTACGACGAGCAGTTAGATATAAGTCAAATGAGCGAAGATATCGAACAGCTTAAGCAAGTAGAGTCATTAGTATTGATCTTTCCGACGTGGTGGTTCAGTTTTCCCGCTATTTTAAAGGGGCGGTTTGATCGTGTATGGGCACCGGGGCATGCTTATGAACATGCTTCTGACTATGGTCCAATAAAGCAGTGTTTAAGTAATTTGAAGGAGATGAAAGTTGTCACTACTTTAGGATCCCCATGGTGGGTAGATACTTTTGTTTTAAGATGTCCGGTGAAAAAAGTATTAAAACTTGCTTTATTAGGCGCCTGTGCATCCAACTGCAAATTCAAAATGCTATCTCTGTATAAGAGTGAGGAGCTTACCCCCTCAAAAATCGAAAAGTTCGTGCATAAAATTGAATCTACCTTTTAATTTAAGATAAGCTGCGCAAAATCAGATCAGACATTTGATCAGCACCAAACTTCATCGGTATGGTAAACAGAATGGAATAGTTTCAAGGTTCATCATGAAAAACAGTCTCGCTTTACCAATCATTATCCTACTACTTTTACCCGCCTGTGCCGAGTTAAAAGCAACCGGTAAAGCAATCGGACACAAGACCAAAGATGTAACCACTTCCATCGGCCACGCCAGTCGAGACGTGGCCAAATCCGTCAGTTCAAACACCAAAAAAGTGATTGACGATATCAGTGATGAAACCCAATAACACAAAGAATCGTCACACTCTCTCACTACATCCCGTAGCGAAATGGTTTACCAGCATTCACCATATCACGGTGCACAGGAGCAAGCGCATTGGCGTACGACGCGAGTAATTGTATAGTATATTCACTGCGCTCCTGCATTGGTTGATCACTACATTCATTGTCTGAAGTTAAACTACTTTCGCAGTTTCTGAAAATCAGATGATCAGGCAAGAAACAGACGTGATTGTTCTTGTTTCCCGTCATTCGTAATTCACTGATTGGGTACACCCCATTAATACTCGATGAAACACTGACCAACAGTGCAGGCTTATGCGCCAACTCATTATCGGTAGTCAGCATCAAAAAGTTTTTCAACGCGGGGGTAGCCATGCCGTGCCACTCAGGAGTAATAAAAACAAAAGCGTCAGACTCTTTCAGCATTTTGGCAATAGGATCCCACAGCTTCCACTCATCGGTACCTTGCCATACTCCTTCATTCCACATAGGAAGGGCCAATTGGTGTAAATCGAGTATATCTACGTTATCAAAGTGAGGTGCAGTTAAAGTTTGCAGATAATTCGCCACCTTTACACTTTGAGAGCTCGCTCTTTGGCTTCCAGAAACAATCGTTATATTCATAATAAATCCCTTTTCGTTTGTTATATTTGAAGTGGTTTAGCTTGTGCTGGCAGACTAGGAGCTGCCAACACAATAGATAATAAAATTGAGAGTGCACCCAGAAGTTGTGGCCAAGTCATGGTTTGATTAAGGATAAAATAGCCAAGTACACACGCTGAGACACTGCTTAAAAACCCGAGAAATGAAACGGTTACAGGTGGAAGCTTTTCGATACCACGAAACCATAAATAATAACCCAACATTGCTCCTACAATACTTAAGTAGCCATAACCTAAGTAGTTAATTGAGGTAAGCTGTGAAGGCACTCCCTCTAACCAGAGTGAAACAGGAAATAAAATAATCCCACCAAACAGCAGCTGCCAACCGGTAAATCCAAGCATAGTCATATTCGTTGGGCGACCCCATTTTTTTGTAAGCACAACACCTGAAGCCATACTTAAAGTGCCTAAAATAGCAATAAATACTCCTTCAATATTAAGCTCTGCGGCACTGTTCAGCACTAACAATCCAACACCACATATGCCGAATACACTAGCAAGCAACTGTTTCGAAGAGAACTCAGTATTTAATAGATACCAGCTCATGATCATGACAACAACAGGCTGACTAGACATCACCATTGATGCCATCCCACCAGGAAGGTAAGTAGCGGCATAAAACAAACAATAGAAAAAAAGCCCGATATTTAAAAAACCAAGCGCCGCCATCCGTAACCACCACATCCCAGATAAGCTCGCTCTACTGATCAAAACCAGCAATATCCCAGCCGGTAACGCACGAATGGTTGAAGCGATAAGTGGGCTTTCAGGAGGAAGCGCCTCTGTTGTCACAATATAAGTGCTGCCCCATATTATGGGAGCAATTGCAGTCACACCTAGGGTTTTCATCTGTTGAATCCGATTCATATTTAGCCCGTTCCTTAATGATTAGCTGACTAATTTGTCTTTTCAAAAAGACAGTTTTTAAAGATTAAGGGGAAAGCAACTTTTAGTCAAGTATCTTTTTAAAATGATACTTTTCAGAAAACATTGTATACTTAGTTTTTAATCAAGTATCTTTTTGAAAAGAATCAATCAGGGCAAACCGATGGCAATAAATAATAGAGACAGTGTTGATCATATTTTAGCTCAGTGGGCTGCTGCGAGGCCCGAGTTGGACAGCTCTACCATGGGGGTTGTTGCACGCTTACGCCGGACAAGCAATATATGGACATCTAAATTAGAAGTGGTTTTTAAAGAGCATGGCATGAGTATTGTGGAGTTCGATATATTGGCCACCCTGCGTAGAACTAATGCTGCCGTAACTCCGACCGAGCTCTATCACGCTCTAATGCTCTCTTCTGGAGCAGTAAGCACACGCATTGAACAGCTAGTAAAACGTGGGTTTGTGCAAAGAGTCGCTAGTGAAGAAGATAGAAGAAGTTGTAAAGTAACGCTTACCGAGAAAGGGATTGAGCTCATTGACACAGCTGTGAATGAGCATGTTGCTAATATGGATAATATGTTGACTGTACTTAGCCACAAAGAGCAACAACAGCTCAGCCTACTACTAAAAAAAGTTCTGTTATCCGAGCATGAAGAATAAAAATATATCTAACTCAATGATTCGTTGAGTAATATGGAGGTTCTATGATTTTTACTACCACTGAGACGGTTCCAAACCGAGAAGTAACAGAGATATTGGGCGTAGTCACCGGTAATGTCGTTCAATCAAAGCATATTGGCCGTGACATTATGGCTGGTTTAAAAGGGATAGTAGGCGGAGAGCTTAAAGGGTACACAGAAATGCTTACAGAGGCTCGAAATGTTGCCATTGAGCGTCTGGTATCTCAAGCCAGAGAACTCGGTGCCGATGCCGTGGTAGGGATCCGATTTACCACTAGCGCTATCATGGATGGGTCCTCCGAAATAATGGCTTTTGGAACCGCGGTGAAGTTACAAAACTAGTGAGTATTAAAAAGGGAAGAGCTTCAGCTCTTCCCTTTTACCATATAGACTCATAACACCTTAGCAATATTCGCTATAAGGGTTCTTTTGGATCAATGGAATGCTCTGCTCAAACTCAGACAGCGTCACATCATTTTGAGTGAGGGTAACTGATCTTTCGTCCATCACACTCTCTCCAAACTGGTAGCGAATGGTTTCACTGCCAGTACATGCACGTTGATCTGATTGTTCGCTATTACTCTTAACAGTAAGGTTTCTTTGCTGATAAGCCGAGATGCGATCATCACCATATTTTTTAACCAGCATGCTTAGCGTTTGCGTAGGTGAAAGAACTAAAGCCGTTGCATTGTTACCACCAAACCCTTTGGCATTTAAAATTACCGCTTTGTAATTTTCACCGCAATGGCCTGCAAAATAGTGATCAGTCAAAATATTCAAGTGCGTTTGATGTACATCTTCAGCAACGTACTCAATGGTTTTAATCCCTGGGATCCAACCGTATTTCCAAACGCCTAAAGAAGCAGCTAGCTGATCACCGGCAGCGGCACTCATAGAGTGGCCTACGTAAGATTTAATAGCGGTTACAGACCAATTATCAATCTCAAACGTCTTAGCAACTTCATTTAAGATGTGGCTTTCAGTAACACGGTTCTGAGGTGTACCTGTACCATGTGCTTGTACAAAAGTCTGCTGTAAGCCCTTTTCACCTAAAATGGCTTTCGATAGTGCGGCCGCTTTAGCAACAGTGACGTAGTTACCGACACCCGGCGCTGAAATCGATTTTTTATTTGCATCCGCGTTCACAAAAACATCGGCCACTGAACCAAGGATATTCGCACCGAGTTTTAGCGCTAATTCATCATCCATTAATACCGCAAACTGAGACGATTCAGCCATGGTAAAACCTGCGTTATCTGAGAAAGGACGGCACGCTCGGCGATTATCAACCACATCACTATTATCTAACGCTTTTAGTTGTTCATCTTCAGCCAAAGCACCCATTACTCGGAAACCTTCCATCACCTCTGACACCACAGGTGCCTCAGCACTGCCGACAATCACGACTTTTGACTTTCCGTGTTGAATGTCGTGCATGCCTTGACGTAAGTTATAAAGGAAAGAGGCACACGCGCCCATATTGGTACCCGTTGTGCCAATGCTATTCACTACATAGCCGTTAACAAAATCGGCGGGCATCTCAGCAAGTGACAACGCCATCATCTTGGTACTCACACGACCACCAGTCAGCGGTGCTGCAACCATACCCGATAATGATTGATCATCAATTTGTGCCAATGCCGACCCAGCGTAAACCGAGACTTCATCTGGGCTGATGTGTTTGAGTACTTCTTGCCACTCAACACCCATTGAATTTAACGCATCTGAAGCACCATAAACGGTTAATTTCAGGCCACGAGGGTGAAAGCGCGAGTTGTACAGCGTACCAGGATCAAATCCAGCAGGGATATTACCGCCACTTGAGACAGGAAACGTCACACGATCTTCTAATAAAGCATCGATCGAGCCATGCACTGTGATGTGTGCTTTGCTACCAATGAGCTCAACCTTCCAATTATCTGGGATTTTATTAGGCAGTTTTGATTTTCGTAATGTAAAGCTCAACTGATCAGAACTGGTTGTTGATTCTGCTGTTTCTTGAGGAGTACTACTCAACGTAGCTTTATATTGATAAAGGATATTATCAGGATCAAAAGAGTCTATTCGGCGGACTAATGTTCCCGCTTTAATCGCTTCAATGATCTCAACACTGACTTTCTCATCGTGTTGAATCAGTCCCATTCGATGGGCTAAATCTTGCCAAGTACTGCTCATCTCATCATCAGAGAGCACATCGGCTACCATACGCTTATAACTGTGAAAACCTGAACTACGACCAGCGGCATTCATGCCACCGAGTCCTACAATTAATGGTAACTTTGTCATTTTGACTCCAAATCAATATTGCTATGTGTCTAGAATAGCAAGATAAATGGGTTAATCCTCTTACAAGTGCGCCAAAATAACTTATATTTGTGCCACTTTATCGATATCATATGAAATAGGTCTATTCGTATCACTCAGGCGTACCATAAATAATAGGAGTCATGCATGAAAGTGGGGTTTGTTCTCTACCACCGAGCCTTAATAACTGGGGTATCGTTAGCAGCTGAAATGCTCAACAGTGCGGCAAGTCTGCGCGATCGTAGCACTCAACGACGAGACCCTTTTGAGATAAAGCTGGTCGCGCCAACCCTGCAATCTCCATCGTTGACAGCTGGGATTCGTTTGCAACCTGACATCACTTTTGAAGATGAAACCGAGTTCGACATTATTGTACTGCCACCCATGTGGGGGAACCCCTTCTCATCGATTGGCCAGATCCCTGAAATTGTTCCTTGGTTGGTCAAACAGTACCAAAAAGGGGCGCAATTGGTTGCCACGGGAACCGGTGTTGCTTGGCTGGCAGAGACTGGGCTGCTTGATCACCAAGTGGCCACTACTCATTGGTACTTTTATGACAAATTTTCCGCCCGTTACCCTAACGTCAAACTCAATCGACAAGCATCCATTACCGCGGCAAACGGCCTATTTTGTAGCGCCAGTATCAACTCCCAATCCGAGATGATTCTCTACTTCATCATGGAGCGTTTTGGTCAAAAGATTGCCAATACCATTGAAACTCATTATGGCCACGAAATCTCGAAAACTAGCCACCAGCCTTTCTACCAAATTGGTGGTGAAGTGCAGTTCGATGAGTCAATTGCGTTTGCTCAAGATTGGATGAAGCGAAACGTGGCGCAAACCATCACCGTGCAACAAATAGCCCAAGCGAGTGGGCTTCCCTTACGTACCTTCAACCGAAAATTCAAAGAACAAGTTGGGCAATCCCCACACCAACATTTGCAAAAAATTCGCATGGAGATTGCACAACAACTGATTCGAGATTTCAGCTTATCAATTCAAGATGTGGCAGAGCAGGTCGGTTACAAAGACGCTTACCACTTTTCTACTCGATTTTTACAACAATTTTCGCTCACACCAAGTCAGTATCGAAACATGGTAAAAGCAAAGATTTACAATGTTGACTAGCGGAGTATCTCTTTATTAAACTCAGATGCAGGTAAACCCCGCATTAACATCATTAAAAATACATTAAATGACAAATATATCAACAACTTAATATCCACGTTCAGTTCTCATAATTACCATCAATACCTATACCTAAACCCATGAATAATAGTATTGTTTATGATTTAGAAATATGCAGCTTATTTCACAGCCTTTTACTTTATGAGGGTGAAATATTCAAAGTTGATGGAGTTGTGGTATGAAAAGGATATTCATCACTATTTTTTGCTTGATGGCATCAATGGTGACTTGGGCTGAAGGATCTTTCCAATGGGGTATCTCTCCTTCAGGACGTACCCAACCTCTAAAGCCCACTACTTCACTATTTATACACGCCACTGAAGGGAAGTGGATTCAATTTAATATTTGCAACGTCAACAATAAATCCACCACCATTGGCGTTTATAATACGGTAGTAAATGGTGAAGGAAAATTTCAAGCTCATGAACTAAAAGTGACCCTTACCTCTGCTCTACCTACAATGTCATGCAGTGACCCCATGACAGGAACTCTCGCAGCCAGCTCTCTTCAATATCAAGTTCCTGCTGGCGAGTCAGGTGTCTATATGATTAATATGGATTCTGATGAAAACGGCGTATCGTATGATAACGAAGTTCGACATAAACTTTGGGACCTATCAGCCACAGACGGCCCAACGGATCTCATTACACCTAGTGAAAGTACTGGTCAGGTCTTTTCATACACTTGGCAAAACTGGACCTATAGTGCGAGTCAATCAGAAGCAACCTCAACGACTCTTTATGTCCTTACAGATGGCGGTTTTACAGATACTCATTATGTATGGGCGCTAATGTTAAATGACTTCTCTGGTTACGGTTATGATATTTCAGCTAATCACATCGGACTGAATGCTCCCCATTCTGGTATGAGTATCTCTGAAGGCAGCACAACAGATCCCATCGCTCGATACCCAGTCTACCTCTCATACCCAAAAGCGGCGAACCCTAAGCCCGCCCCGATTCAGATACCCAACTTTGAACCGGGAAAAGAGCCGATATTCTCTAATGAGTCAGAAGATGCTGATTTTTTTAATCCCGATCTTAGTGAAAAGGGAGCATTTATTTTTACCCCTAATGTAACCGGTACCTACGCCGTGATTGTCGATACCAACAGTGACGGCATCTATGGCGATAACGATACGGTACTTATTGGAACAATGACAAAAAATGTCGAAGTGACCCAGCTCTGGACAGGTAAGGACTCTTCAGGTAACTCGCTACCCCAAGGGGAGTATGGTTCTCAAGTTGAACTGCGAGTCGGTGAATATCATTTTGTGGCACGAGATGCAGAAACCAGCGGTGGTGGCGTTGATAACGGCTTAACCATCATGCAAGCGACCAATGAGCATACATTTGAAGGTACACACATCTATTGGGATGACAAATCTCAATTAGGCTTTGAATCGAAGCTGTCGCCTTCGACCATCACCTCTTTAGCTGCAACGGGATCCCATAGGCATACTTGGGGAGATTTCACCAATAGCGGCATGGGTAATAACACCTACATCGATACTTATGTATACGGCAACAGTTTGCGCTACACCTTGATTTCCGAAGTTCAACATACAGGGACACCTGAATGGGTTGGAGGCAATACAAAGTCCGTACAGGTAATGGAAGGAGGCAATGAAGCCACTGATTTTGAGTTAGTTGACAATACAGGAACCGCTCCGTATACCTTCACTTTAGGTGGGGCGGACAGTGATGATTTCTCTATTGAACCAGGCAATATTCTTCAGTTTATAGCAACGACAGACTACCAAAACCCAACCGACCAGGGCACTGATAACACCTATAATATCGTGGTGATTGTCACTGATGGCGACGGTAAATCATCTCAACAGGCAATTTCCGTTAAGATCCTAGAGAACCAACGACCAACAGCCAATGACCTGACAAAAAATACTCCTGAAAACGTCACCTTCGAGATTGAATTACTCGCCAATGATGGTGACAACCACCCGTTAACTTACACCCTTGCTAACCTACCTGGCTTTGGCACTCTCTCTGCGTTAGTTGGAAACCGTCTAACCTATACCCCTAACACCGACTATATTGGCACCGATCAGTTTGAGTTTTTTGTGAACGATGGGATTCATTCATCTGCCAATAGTGTTATCCGTATCAATATTGGCAACGATTTTGACGAAGATGGCATTCCCAACTTCTTAGACTCAGATAGTGATAACGACGGAATACCCGATCTAATCGAGGGCACTTTTGATACCGACAGTGATGGTATGCCTGATCACATAGACATCGACTCCGACAACGATGGTTATCTTGATAGCCAGGAAAATGGTGATTTTAATAATGATGGCATCAATGACAGGTTGCAGGCAGCAACAACAGTAGAAACAGGAGTCAATGGGGCAGGTTCGTTGAATATATTCAGCTTGATAGCACTATTCGCTACATTATGGTCACGTTGTACCAATTTCAGTGTCCCACGACAGTTGCTGTTGATCGCTATCTCATGCACCTTGATAATTAGCCCCGCTACCCAAGCCTCGTGCGAAGTCTATAACAGTGAAGACCTACTCCCCGGGTGCTGGTATGCAGGCATTGGGCTCGGAGTATCTTATGTTCATCCAGATAAAAAAGAGACCTCTTGGTATGTAACCAAAGAGAGTGATAGCGCTTATAAGCTTCAAGTAGGTTATCAGTTTGACTCGCAGTGGTACGCCGAGGTGAATTACGTCAATCTGGGTAGCGCTGAGCTTTCTAATCACAACCCAATGATCTCACATACACTGGATGTTCCTTATCATAGTATGAATCTCTCACTGGGTCATATTTTCTTCGAGCATACCGCCCCTTGGAATCTCTATGCCCAACTCGGTATTGGCTTTTTGGATACAGACTCCAATCAAGAAGTCGAGCAAAACCACTCCTTTCAAACTATCGCAGGAGCTGGGGTACAGTGGGATATCAACTCTACTTGGCAGCTTAGGGTTGGAGCTGAAGTCTATGACATCGACGCTCAGTTTTATGGCGTTTCGCTGAATCACTACTTTGGTCAATCAGCCATGGAACCAGTAGAGAGTTACGTCATGAACATCACAACCTCCACGGCAATCACTGAAGCCGAAAAAGTGAAGGTTCAGATTCCAGTTAAAGTTGAAAAACCGGTGACCCCATTGAAACCAACGACACTCGTTGTTAACTTTGATAACGCCATATATACACTCAGTGAAGCTCAGAAAGACCACATTCAGAAGTTTGTGGCAGAGCTACCGCATCAAGTCAACGGAACCATCTACATTGCCGGTCATACTGATTCAGTGGGCGCTAAAATGGATAATAATCTCTTATCTCAACAACGAGCCCAAGAAGTGCAAGCACTGCTAAGTCATGCATTTGATTCCACTTATATCGAATTCAAAGTAGAGAGTTTTGGTGAGAGTCAACCTATCGCTTCCAATGACTCAGAAGAGGGGCGACAAGCGAATCGACGTGTCATCGTCATTACTCAATTAGAGGCTAACAACACGCTTTAATTAAAGTGACTAATTTTGTCATTTCTCGTTCACTCTCTTCATTCAGTGGGTGTCCGATATTAATTCGAACACAATCTTGATACAGAGGCAGTGAACTAAACAGCTCCCCAGGACGAATATCGAGTTGCTGGCTCTTTGTTGCCGCTTCAAAAGCGGCAGCATTTAAATTCGGTATTTGTAGCCACAATACCAATCCACCAAGAGGGCTACTCACCCGAACATTTCTGGGTAAATGTCGATCAAGAAAAGTGAGATAGTCTCGTTTATACTCCAGCAGTTCAAAGCGTTTTTTGCGTAGATATTTGCCATATAAACCACTATCAATAAAGTCTGCAATGGCTAGCTGCACGACAGTCGCCACCCCAAAACTGCCAGCGGCAAAGCGTGCTAAATAACCTTGTTGGTATCGGCCCGGTAGACACCATCCCAAACGATATCCTGCTGAAATGGTCTTTGAGATAGAGCCGCACCAGATAATATAACCATCTCGATCATAATACTTAGCGGGTAGTGGGAAATCATTACTGTGCGAAAGCTCAATGTAGACATCGTCTTCAATGATGGGTGTTTGGTATTGTGAAGCCAATTGAGCCAGACGCTGTTTCTGTTTCACCGACATCGTGATCCCTTGTGGGTTCATGTGACTGGTACAAAAAAGGCCTGCTTGAATACTCCCTTGACGAAGATGATGTTCCAGTTGATCGAGGTCTATTCCATCATTTAATGACGGGATCTCGACAATATTCAATGACATTTGTGATAACAATTCAATCAAGCCATTAAAACAAGGGGAGCTAATGGCTACGGCATCTCCCGGTTTGGTGCACACCTCTAATGCTGACTTAACAGCAGAGATACAGCCATGAGTAATCACCATGTCGTCTGAAGCAATTGGGAAACCCTGCTTGGTAAAATGTTCAGACAGGGCATTGAGCAGAAAGGGTTCACCTTGGTAAGCAGGATAACGAGTCACAGCGTCTCCCATTCGTTTCATTGAACGACGAAAGCACTTCTCTAACTCTGAACACACCTCTTCATTTAAGGCGGCTTTGGATACCCCCAACGGACCAGAATATACTGGAGCATTATAAAGCGGACGAGCTAGTTGAGAGACCCTGCTTGTAAATTGACTCCATTGAGGCCGCTGATGTGACAAGTTCTGAGTCGATACATAAAAACCCGCTTGCGGCCGGGCAGAGATCCACCCCATAGACTCTAACTCTTGATAGCAACTTACCGCGGTAGACACACTAACCGCATGCTGCTTAGCCAGCTGCCTTAGCGAGGGAATTTTGCTTCCTTGAATCAGTTTTCCGCTTTGAATATCACTAACAAACTTATCCGCTAACACTTTATAACGCGCCATTACCCACCTACTGTACTGTTTTTTATTTTAATAATTGTATCTGTATTGCTTTTCCATCTCAAGCGACACTGTCCTCACACTAATACGATAAAACGCACGATAAGGAAGTCACCATGAATAGAAAGGATTTTGCAATCACCGCATTAGTCATGCTGATTTGGGGGTTCAATTTTGTCATGATTAAACTCGGCGCCAGTGAGATAAATCCGCTGATCATGACAGCAGCTCGTTTTACCTTAGCGGTAATACCGTTAATATTTTTTATTCGCAAACCCGATGTCGCGTGGCGTTACTTGATCGGTTATGGCGTTATCTTTGGGGTGGGAGTTTGGGGAATGGCCTCTTGGTCAGTCACCGCTGGCGTTACTTCCGGCATGTCATCTGTGTTATTACAAACGAATGTATTGTTCGGCATTGTGGTTGGTATTGTCATTTACAAAGATAGATTAAGTACAACCAAAATAGTGGGTTGCGGGGCTGCGCTATTTGGCTTAGTTATTTCTATTCTCACCACCAATGGCAACGTCACGGTGTTCGGATTAGTGTTAATTATGATTGCTGCTGTGTCATGGACAACCATCGGGATGATTGTCAAAGCGTCTAAGGTCAAACAGGCGTTTGCGTTTAACATCTGGGGAATGCTATTTGCACCTATCCCTTTAGTTTTACTGGCGGTCGCTCTACACGGCACCGAGGTGTTACATCAGGCCTATGAAGTCTGGAACTGGGACATTACACTCGCAGTTATGTTTCAAGCCTACCCGACAACCCTATTCGGTTACTGGGTATGGAACCGCATGTTATTGAAATACCCTTTTAGCACCGTTGCACCACTTAGCTTGTTGGTTCCCATTTTTGGATTACTCAGTGGTTATTGGGTTTACAACGAAACGTTATCAACCGCACAAATCTACTCATGTGGCCTATTTTTATTGGGGATATTGATGATTATCTGGGTGCCAAAAAACGGCCTACTCTTAAGAAAACAGGCTGACTAAAGTTGAATTGCTCTGTTTGACAACCTTAGAACTCTTGGTTCATTTTTTCAAGACACTCTAACAACACCTTCGCTTGGTCAGCATCAACATGTCGAAGTAGGTCATTGACTAAGTCAAGGTGGAGTTGATTGTGTAATCGGTGGATCACTTTGCCTTCCTCGGTCAATGTAACCACAATAGCGCGCCTGTCGGTTGGATGAGCACAGCGCACTATTAAATGGGCATTGACCAATTTTTCAATCTGAACAGTTAATGTTCCGGTGGTGATACCGAGCTTTGTTGCCAGCTCTTTCATTCGTAAATCACCATGTATACCCAGCACTTCTATGGTGTGTATTTGAGCCAACGAGTAACCGGTCTCTTTAACAACAGATTGCTCCCAAGAGGACATTTTGTCGTAAAATTCTGTCAGTGTTTGATTGAGCTTTTCTAAGTTTCGCATAGATTTAGTTCATGAACTTCGAGGGTCAGGTGGTAAATATTATCAAATTTTGCCAATAATTGTTTGTATTCAGCCACCGATTTATCACTATTTGACTCAATAGTAATCGCCGCAGAGTAGTGATTGCCACTCACTTTCCACATATGCATATCCTTCACGCTCGCAAAAGGGGCAAGTTCATCTTTAATTGATTGACGATACGCTTCATCAATATTTTCATCCAGCAAAATGGGGCTGGTCTGTTTGATCAAACCTATTGTCCATTTTGAAATAACAATGGCACCCACAATTCCCATTAACGCATCTAACCAATTCCAGCCATAATATTTCCCGAAAATAAGCGCAATAATAGCCAACAACGACGTGAGTGTATCTGCCAGCACATGCAAATAAGCCGCCTTTAGATTATGATCGTGATGGTGGTGATCATGGTCATGTCCGTGATGATGATTATCTCGAAGTAAAAACATGCTCACTACATTTACGATAAGCCCAATAACAGCAACAAGAATCGCCTCATTAAACTGAATAGCTTGAGGGTTAAACAGTCGGTGAACGGATTCGACGATCATTGCCAGAGCGACAATGCCAAGTGCAATCGCACTGGTGTAACCACCTAATACACTGACTTTACCTGTTCCAAAAGAAAATCTATCGTTATCAGCATGTTTTCTTGCATAACGATATGAGAACAACGCGATACAAAAGGCCGCGGCATGAGTACCCATATGCCAACCATCGGCTAATAATGCCATTGAACCAAAAATTGTCCCCGATACAATCTCTGCAATCATCGCGGTAATTGTCAGTAAAAGAACGTAAAAAGTGCGTTTTTCGCCACTGTGATGATGATCTGAATAGTTGTGATGGTGTTCAGTAGAAAATTTCAATCTAGCCAACTTGTTTGATAATCAAAATACTTGATAGTAATTTAATTTGATGATCAAGGTTTGTCAAGGTTACCTTCACCTCATGCTGGCAATGATCACTTGATTAAACTCGAAGCAACCATAATAAGTCTGTCCTAACTCCAATGGTATTGTAGTCAGTTGTGTAATGGCCATGACCGAATGTACTTTATCATTACCGCCGATATCCAATACTAACTCAACGTTCTCACCCAACTCTTTCATGGTGAGCAGCTCACCGTTTAGACAATTGTGCACTTCTCCGGTTGGCGGCGAATGAGTAATGCTCACTACAGGGGCTTTAAACAGCAGTAAAATGGAGTTATTGAGTGCCAGTTGCAGCTTTTGAGCGCTGGCATGAGTCACTAACGTCTCTACCTTTTGACCGCTCGCTAACACCACCGTGATGTGATCATTAAGTCCGTGAGACTCAATGGCACTGATCTGTCCCGTTAACTGATTTCTAGCGCTGGTTGTTAGAGAGAAATGCGCCATAACATCCAACAGGCTGTTCATGGCGATCGAATCATCAAGCAGTGCTTCTAACGCCATCTCTTGAACTTGTGCGGTTATGGAGTAGACCTTTAAAAGACGCTCACCAAACTCCGTTAATGTCGCGCCGCCGCCTCCTTTGCCCCCTTTTTCACTCTGAACAACAGGAAGAGACAACGCATTATTCATGTCATTTACCGCATCCCACGCCGCTTTATAACTGATACCTGCTAGCTTAGCCCCTTGACTGATCGACCCCGTTACCGCGATCTGTTCAAGCAAAGCAATTCGCCTTGGATTAGCAAACTGTTTTTTTCCTTGTGACAGGGTAAGTAAGGCGTTTAAATCCATTTTTCATCCAAAATATCATGGGGGTTATGTCTTTTTATTATCCCCTTCCGCACAAAAAATACCAACCTCAATCTGTGTTCTTTATCATGCAGTTAAGCCTATTTTGAATATAAAACACCCCTGAGTTCAACAATTGGAGATGATGCACTTGAATATTCGATATATACTTTGGTATATATCGAATCAGAATAATTAACAGGCAGTAATCATGATCTTCTCCCTTCAAGCGATTAGCCGACGTCGAGTCGCTGTTTTTCTTATGAGTTGTTTAGCCTCCCTTCCCAGTTTGGCGGCGGAAAAAGTGACAGTATTTGCCGCTTCATCACTGACCAATGCGTTAAATGAAATTGGTCAACGCTATGAACAGCAAAACCAAGATGTAAAGGTTCTCTTTTCGTTTGCTTCCTCGTCAGCCTTAGCTCGCCAAATTGGCCAAGGGGCCCCAGCTGACCTCTATCTCTCTGCCAATCAGAAGTGGATGGATTTTGTTGAGCAAAAAAGTGCCGTTAATGGACGCAGTCGCATTACATTATTAAAAAATAGCCTGGTGTTAATTGCCCCTAAAAAGAGTGATATCAATACGATTGATATCAATGGCGCGTGGGACATTTTGTCAACAGTAGGGGACAGCCGACTTGCAGTAGGCGACCCGGATCATGTTCCTGTTGGCTTTTATGCTAAACAGGCCTTACAAACACTGCACCTATGGAAAACGGCAGATCCCCTACTTGCCCGTGCTAACAACGCACGTGGCGCATTGGTATTGGTTGAACGTGCCGAAGCCTCATTAGGGGTTGTTTATGCGACAGATGCTCGCGTTGCCCCCAACGTAAAAGTCGTCGGTGTCTTCCCTGCTAGCAGCCACAAACTCATTGAATACCCATTGGCAATGGTGAGTAAAACGCCCAATAAGGCCACTCAAGATTTCTATCAATATTTGCTTAGTGCACCAGCAAAAAGTGTCTTTGAGCACTATGGTTTTGGAGCAAAATAACCATGCTAACCGATTACGAGATTGCCGCTTTAGTATTAAGTCTTAAAGTCTCTTCCATTGCTGTGCTGTGTAGCCTGCCGTTTGGTATTTTTTGCGCATGGTTACTGGCACGAGTCGAGTTTCCGGGGAAGTCTATCGTCGATAGCCTGATTCACTTACCACTGGTATTGCCACCCGTTGTGGTCGGTTACTTGCTGCTCGTCAGCATGGGCCGACAAGGATTCATTGGCCAATGGTTGTATCAGTGGTTTGGGCTTAGCTTTAGTTTCAGCTGGCGCGGTGCGGCTTTGGCGGCGGCAGTGGTCTCATTCCCTTTGATGGTGAGAGCGATTCGTCAATCATTAGAAGCGGTTGATGTGCGTTTAGAAGAGGCAGCAAGAACCTTAGGCAGTAGCTGCTGGCGAGTATTCTTCACCATCACATTGCCCCTCACCGCACCCGGTATTGTTTCAGGCATGATCATCGCTTTTGCTCGCAGTTTAGGTGAATTTGGCTCCACCATCACCTTTGTTTCCAACATTCCTGGAGAAACACGTACCATTCCATTAGCCATGTATTCATTCATTGAAACCCCCGGCGCCGAATTTGCAGCAATGCGACTGTGCATTATCTCTATCGTGATCGCCATGATGTCTCTCATTGCCTCTCAATGGCTGACCAAAAAAGCCCAACAAAGGACGGCCAACGCATGATCACCATTAACATTGCCAAGCGGTTAGGTCATCTCAATCTTAACGTTAACGCCACACTGCCACTTAATGGGGTCACTGCCGTATTTGGTCGTTCAGGTGCAGGAAAAACCTCGCTAGTGAATATTCTTGGCGGGCTCACGGATCCTGACAGCGGATTGATTCAATTGGGAGATAAAATACTGTTCAAAAAAGGAAGCATTAACCTCCCTCCAGAGAAGCGCCGTATCGGCTACGTCTTTCAAGAGGCGCGCCTGTTCCCACATTACAAAGTGAGGGGTAATCTCAATTATGGAGTGCGTCGATCCGACCCAGATCATTTCAACAAAATTGTGACACTGTTAGATATTGAGCCTCTATTAGATCGCTTTCCAATCAGCTTATCGGGGGGGGAGAAGCAGCGAGTCGCCATTGGACGCGCTCTGCTTACTTCTCCAGATCTGTTGTTAATGGATGAACCCTTAGCGTCATTGGATCTTCCTCGCAAACGGGAACTCATTCCCTATTTGCAAACCTTAGCTCGCGAGCTCAGTGTTCCTATCGTGTATGTGAGCCACAGCCTTGATGAGATTTTACAACTGGCGGACTACATGATCGTCCTCAATCAAGGTGAAGCGGTTGCCCAAGGCACACTGACCGATGTCTGGAATAGTGAGCAGATGCGCCCTTGGTTACCGGCACAAGAGCTCAGTTCATTACTCTATGCATCGGTGGCGGGTAAACACCCGATCTACTCAATGACCCAGCTTATCATGGATGATGGCAATCACCTTTGGATTAACGGAGAGCTTCCAAAATCGAAAGATAATAAACCGATTAAAGTTCGAATTGAGGCCAATCATGTCTCTATTTGTACCGAACGACCAAAAGGGTCGAGTATTCGAAATGTGTTAAAAGGGGTGATTAGAGAAGTTCATCATAGCGAAAGTGGTGAGCAGATACAGTTAAAATTAGCCCTTGGTAACGATGAATTATGGGCCAATGTTACGCCTTGGGCCTGTGACGACTTGAGTCTTGTGGCAGGTAAATCGGTTTATGCGCAGATAAAAGGGGTATCAATGGGCCAAATTGACATTGCTCAATCCCATTAAGCTTTGTTAATTGACTTTGTTAGCCAAAGAGTGCTCCAACAATGGAAGCAGAGTTTGGTAACGTGTTGGTAACGTGCGATTACGTTTACTGACCGCATATAAGGTCTCAATTACCTGTCGTTGTGGTTGATGCAGATACAGCTGATCAGGGTGTGCGAATCCGGCAATGGCACTTTGGGGCAGAACCGTAAATCCAATGCCTTGAGATATTGGTAAAAGTATCTGGCTCAGCTGGTTAACATAACCCACGGTGGGCAGATCTTCTGCTCGCAATAGTGAAAACGCCTGACTGCCGCTCTGCTCAAAATAGAGCGCGAGATAGTGCAGCGCATCCGGATGCATGATCACCCCACACGCTTTAAGTTTTTCAATGTCAATTGTTTGACCTTCATAGCGTTTCGGTAAAATCAGGCACAGAGGCTCACTACCGATAATCTTAGTGTGAAACTGACTGCTATTGGGTGCGTAAGTCACTACACCAAAATCCATACTTCCCCGTTCAATGTCATTGAGTATTTTCTGGTTCGGTGCCGCTTCAAGGTGAATCGACAGTTCAGGGTATTGTTGTTGTAGGGTGAGTAACTTTGGGTAGAGCAACAACGCAAGTGAGCCTGAACAGGCAACCTGACACTCTCCTGCATGAGGGTTATCAAAATTCAAACTCGCTAATAACGCCTCTTCATCCTTGGCGACTTGTAGCGCATACTGATAGACCAAACGCCCCTGTTCGGTCAATTCAAAACTTTTGTTAAATCGCTTAATCAACATATGTCCACAATGCTGTTCAAGCTTTTTAATGTGTTGGCTTACCCCTGGCTGAGTCATATACAATTTATCCGCCGTCTGAGTAAAGTGCCCCACGTCAATCAAGGTTCTAAAGGTGTGTAGCCAAATAGGGTTTACGCTCATCTTCCGCTCTCTTATACTACGGCAAGTTGACGGTTCACGGTAATTTTCGCTTGAACCAATCCAGCCATAACAATCACCAAACACCCCGCCATTTGCAGTGGAGAGAGAGACTCATTAAACAGTACCCAACCCAGTGCAATCACGGAAACTGGCTCAACGTAAGCTAAGGTGCCAAAGGTCGCTGCGGGCAGTTTTCGCAACGCAATGATCGACAATACAATACCTAAGAACCCTGGGATTAACCCCGCTAGCAACATCCAACCAAACTGCTCAGCATTAATGGTAAACATCTCATTCCAAGCGAGAGGTAGCACGCACAGAGCACCGACCGCCAACTGATAACTGCTACGCGTAAAATCATGAATGGAGTCATGAATGGTGCGGTTTACCAAAATAAAAGCGCTGTAACAGCTCAATGCTGCCAAACCAAAAAGCAGACCTTTAAACTCAGTTCCCGATAGCGATACGTTAAACTCCATCACCATGGTGAACCCAAGAAACGCGCAGATAATAGCCATAAACTGCGACGAATTGAGTTTCTCATTCATGAAAAAATGAGCGAAAAGTGCCGCCACGACAGGTGCTAAATAGATGGTCATGATCGCCATCATCATATTCATATAGAGCATTGCTTGAATATAAAAAACCATGAATGCGGCAAGAAATCCCCCGTTAATCAATAATGAGAGGCTCGGTTTTTTAAACAGCAACGCAATTTTGTTCACCTTCAATAAATAGAGTACTAGAAATAGTACGCCAAAAAAAAGACGATAGAAGGTGATGGTCTCGGAACCCACTTGGGCATATTTAGCAATGGTTCCCACTGCCCCCATGCTGATCGCCGCAATAATGGCAAACATAGGGTAAAGCCAGGAGGAGAGAAGATTTTTTGACATGAGCTCGACACGTTAACCAGTGGGTCCTTCCACTGTATCAGCAATCCTGCTTTTACGCATCAAACCATCAATTTTTAACTCGAAAACGTCTCACGAGTCCGGTTCGCATACGCAACAAGGGAGAGCATTACCGGCACTTCAACCAGTACGCCAACCACTGTCGCTAACGCCGCTCCTGAGTGAATACCAAACAAGCTAATGGCCACTGCGACCGCCAATTCAAAAAAGTTTGATGCTCCTATCATCGCACCAGGAGCCGCGACGTTGTGTGGCTGTTTCCAACGCTTCATCCATACGTAAGCAACGAAGAAAATCAGGTAGGTTTGAATCAACAGCGGAATCGCAATAAACACAATATCAACCGGGTTATCTACGATAGTCTGTGCTTGAAAACCAAACAACAAAATCACAGTACCCACTAGACCAAAAATGGACATCGGTTTTAACCTAGCACTAATAACATCAAGCTTCTGCTGGTTATGGATGAAATAACGAGTCAGTGTGCCTGCCACCAAAGGGATCACCACAAATAGCGATACCGATAATAATAAGGTATCCCAAGGCACCATCACATCAGTAACGCCCAGTAAAAAAGCGGTGATCGGAGCAAAAGCAACCACCATAATCAGATCGTTAATCGCGACCTGCGCCACCGTATAATTGGCATCTCCTTTGGTTAATTGACTCCATACAAACACCATGGCAGTACAAGGCGCAACACCTAATAAAATCATCCCTGCAATATATTGATCACCTAACTCTGGAGAGATCCACGGACCAAACAGATAACGAATAAACAGCATCGCAAGCAACGCCATGCTAAAGGGTTTGATTAACCAATTCACTACCAAGGTGATGATGATCCCTTTTGGTCGTTTATGAATATTACGTACTGAGGTGAAATCCACCTGCATCATCATCGGGAAGATCATTAGCCAGATTAACACCGCAATCACCATATTAATCTGGGCATATTGAAGGTTACCAAGAAAAGAGAACAGCTCAGGAAAAAGCAGGCCGAGACCAATCCCCGCCAGCATACCAAAACCGACCCAAACACTTAAAAATCGCTCAAAAATACCCATTACTTCTGCCTTTTATTCATGTCGTCACAGGATGGACAAAATGTTGATAAATCAATTGGCGCACACGCACTCTTCGGATCATCAACACAACACGCCTCTGTCATGTAGGTGATCAGCTCCAGCATTACACTCAAATTGGCACGATAACGTTGATATCGCCCCTCTTGCTCTACCGACACCATTCCTGCGTGTAACATCGCTTTTAAATGAAATGATATTGAATTGGGTGCGATATCCATCTCACGCGCCATCTCTCCGGCGACTTTGCCTTCACGTCCCGCTTTGACCAGCAATCTCCAAGCTTCTAACCGAATACCTGAAGAGAGAGAGTCAAAAATGGTAGTTGCTTGTTCGTTATTCATACTCACCCCTATATTATGATTCGATAATACAAGAATTATTGAATTAATCAACGAAAATTAAGCCTCGACAAGAACGAGGCTTAATATTAAGACCAACTCCCTGTTGTGGAGCCAACGTTACATCGTCGGTCTTTCTATCTCAAAATGGCTATTCAGTGGCATAGAGCGACGGTAGCCACGTGATAATTGCACATACTTAATCCATAAGCGCTCTAATTGAGTTTTGGCTTTAGTTGGGTTATTTACCACCTTCACAAAGTGTTTCTCTTCGCTGTTCTCAGGCAGTAATTCACCATTCTCTAACGACAACATGGTGTCTCCATACCGTATCAAAAGCTCCTCCTCAACCAAGGTAAAATCCCCTGATTTAGCAAAACCTCTGGCGTACCTTTGGTCATCAAAAAATCGTGTTTGACCATGGCGAAATTCTATTTCAGACATGTCGTTCTCTTTTTAAATAACGCCCACAATTGAGCAATCCTCTATCGCGAAAAATAGTCTCAAGTGAGTAAAAATAGAAACAAATTTTTTTTGTCGAAAGGATAAAAATGATTTGTTAGTCAGCGTGAAAAAAACTTGATAGATTCTCGCTTCTTGAAGCTCCGGTGCCACTCTCAAGCGTACCCTTCAAGTAATAATCCATGTCGTTGTGGTATTGGTGACGACTGTATCCCCCATGCAGTCGTTAATAGTCTCTTTTAATTATTAATGAGTGAAATGAAAGAAAAAATTGTTATCGGTTGGCGAGAAACTCTTGCTCTTCCAAGCCTAGGAATCCATCAGATCAACGCAAAAATTGACACAGGAGCACGGACCTCTTGCCTACACGCCTTCAAAGTCGAACGCTTTGAAAAGTGTGGAAATCAATGGGCGCGATTCTGGATTCATCCAATACAAAACGACTTGGACACAGTGGTAGTTTGCGAAGCTAAAATCATCGATCAACGCAGTGTTAGAGACTCTGGTGGTCACGAAGAGCAACGCTATGTTATCGAAGCAGATGTTCAGCTTGGAGACCGCACTTGGTCCGCTGAATTTACCTTAACTAACCGCGAAAATATGAAATTTAGGATGTTGTTGGGTCGCACTGCGATGCAAGAGCATTTGTTAGTTGATTCATCTTTGTCTTACACCATCGCTTTCAAGGAGTGCAAATAATGAAAATTGGTATTCTTTCACGTAACGCGTCACTTTATTCTACTCGTCGTCTGATTGAAGCGGCACAAAGTCGCGGACATGAAGTTAACGTTATTGATACGCTACGCTGTTATATGAATATTAACTCTGACAAACCAGAAGTTCATTATAAAGGCGAAGAGCTGACTGGATTTGATGCGATCATCCCTAGAATTGGCGCGTCGGTGACTTTTTATGGCACTGCAGTACTTCGTCAATTTGAGATGATGAATGTATTCCCGGTCAATGAATCAGTGGCCATATCACGCTCTCGTGACAAATTACGTTCCATGCAACTATTGTCACGTAAAGGCATCGGTATGCCTATTACAGGTTTTGCTAGCAAGCCGGATGATGTTAAAGATTTATTGGGTATGGTTGGCGGTCCGCCTGTGGTCATCAAACTGCTTGAGGGCACACAAGGTATTGGTGTTGTTCTCGCAGAAACACACAAAGCAGCAGAGAGTGTGGTTGAAGCCTTCATGGGGTTAAAAGCCAACATCATGGTGCAAGAGTACATCAAAGAGGCTGGCGGTGCTGACATCCGATGTTTCGTGATTGGCGATAAAGTTATCGCGGCAATGAAACGTCAAGGAGCAGAGGGCGAATTCCGCTCAAACCTTCACCGTGGCGGCAGTGCATCTTTAGTTAAGATCACACCAGAAGAGCGTAAAACAGCAGTGGCAGCCGCTAAAATCATGGGGTTAAACATTGCAGGTGTTGATTTGCTACGTTCTGAAAGAGGCCCATTAGTGATGGAAGTGAACTCATCACCAGGTCTAGAAGGCATCGAAGCAGCAACAGGCAAAGATATTGCTGGACTCATTGTCGAATTTATTGAGAAAAATGCTGGGCAGAAAGGAACGAAAACACGTGGCAAAGGCTAAAAGAAATCATTCATTTGAAATATTGAATAATCACATTGCCCCTGGCGAGAGAAAAGTGGTTGAGGTAGAAGTAGCAAAACTTTACACCCACTCACCGCTCTCTATTCCGGTGGAGATCATCAACGGCCAGTTCGCTGGTCCAACATTGATGGTCAATGCTGCTATACACGGTGATGAACTTAATGGCGTTGAGATCGTAAGACAACTTATCAACACCATTGATCCGTCAAAGCTAAAAGGTACCGTTATCGCGGTGCCTATTGTTAATGTATTTGGTTTTATCCATAAATCTCGCTATTTACCCGATAGACGTGATCTTAACCGCTGTTTTCCAGGCAGTGAAAAAGGGTCATTGGCATCAAGAATGGCTTTTACCTTTTTTGATTTGATTGCAAAGAAGTGTGATTACATTTTGGATCTGCATACTGGTGCAATACACCGTACCAATTTGCCACAAATACGAGCGAATTTAAGCAATGAAGAGACGCTCAGGATTGCTCAAGCCTTTGCTACGCCAGTGATTATCGATTCACCACTGCGTGACGGTTCACTGCGCAGTGAAGCAGAAAAACAAGGTATCCCAGTGCTAACCTATGAAGCAGGAGAGGCGTTGCGCTTTGAACCCATTGCCATTAGCGCCGGATTCCTGGGAGTAAAACGAGTGATGCAGGCCATTGGCATGTTACGGGCAAGCAGAAAGAGAACCGCGCCCCCTATCATTGCCAAATCCACTAGCTGGTTACGTGCTGAAAGTGATGGCATTCTACGCACCATTGTCACCTTAGGCGAAAAAGTTGAGAAGCGGCAAGTGCTGGCTTACATCAGCTCACCACTGGGTCACAGTGAAATAGAGCTACGCACACATAAAGGCGGAATTGTTATTGGCCAGCAGACGCTACCATTGGTCAATGAAGGTGATGCCGTGTTCCACCTTGCTTATTTTCAGCAAGATGATAACGAAGTAGAACAAGCAGTAGAAAACTACATTGAAGAGGTGGGTGATCTTGATGTGGATCCACTGACTACTGGGCAAATAAACCTTAATTAATAGAACGGAACAGTGACAGTGAAAAACCCGATTCACCTAAATAGGTACATCGATGCAAGAAGTTAAGTTACTTCTCCTATCGCTTCTCGATCTCGGCCCATTCAGTTGGGCCGCTCTTTTTTGTTGTGCCTTTAACGGCACAATAATCGGTGTCGAGCGACAAGTGCGCGGTAAACCAGTGGGCATACGAACATCGATACTGATCATATCAGGTACCTATCTGTTCATGTCTCTGGCAGCCTCTCTATCAAGTAATCCACTGGATCATGCCAGAGTCCTTGGTCAAATCATTACTGGCATTGGATTTCTAGGCGCAGGGGTTATGATGACATTGGATGGTAAAATCCATGGCGTGACTTCAGCGGCCATTATCTGGATGCTCGCGGCAGTCGGCTTAATGATTGGTTTGGGTTACTTACACCAGTCAGTGATCATTACTCTGCTCACCATCAGCGTTCTACTTGGCGTAGATAGGGTGGAGAATAGTTTTAAAGCGCTTACAAGAGGTGTTCACCACAAGTTTCTTAAGCGGAAAACATCAACACACTAGACAGGTCCGATCAGAAAACTGTTGCCTCAGATTCACGTGTGCTATCTTAATCTGCCCAAATATATAACAAAGCAGAAGACACGGAGTTCACTGATAATGAGTGTAGAGCAAGCCTACTATTTTAGTGTTGCCTTGATTAATTTGGTATTCGCTCTTGCAGGCACCAGAGTTAAGGAGCATGAAGGAAGTTCTAATTCCATACAGTTCTTTATGATCTCCTTTTTTGCCTACTTTATCAGTTGGTTCGTATACGTATTTGAAGTCAATAAAACTCTTGAGATTATTGGAGCCTTAACGGCTTCAACTTTTGTATGGGGCATGGTCATGTTTGGTGCTAAACGTTGTGCAGTAAACATACCTTGGCAGTTACCCATAGGGTTATTCACCCTTCAATGTTTCACGCAGATTTATACCTTACAACAAGATGATTTGACACATTATTTTCATGTAAGTGCGGCTTTTCTTCCTATCGCATTTTTTGCCATTGGATACATGTTTTTAAAATTAAAAGTGGAGCGGAACCCGTCAGATATTGCGGTGGGATACGCGTACATCGCCATGGCTCTTGTTGTTATTGGTCGTTCAATATTATTAGAAACCTCCCCAGAATGGTTCGCCCAATCTAGTTTATATTCACAAATTATCTGGCCTGCCTTTTGCACCACTATCGGTGTTTTTGCTCTATTAAGTTACACAGAAGAAGCTCAAAAAAGAGTGGTGAAAGAGTCTAATACGGATCTCTTGACTGGCTTGAATAATCGCCGCCTGTTTGATGTTGAGCTCAGTAATTTTTTGGCCAGTTCACCCAATTACGGTGCACTTATCTTTTTTGACCTCGATGGATTTAAACCAATCAACGATAAATATGGTCATAACATAGGTGATCGAGTTCTTATTGAGCTTGGGATTCGCTTAAAAAAATCAGTACCAAGCAATCAAATCTTAGCGAGGTTGGGGGGAGACGAATTCGCTCTGTTACTTACCGACATAGGAGACGTTCAATCAGAAGCGAGGAGGCAAGCTAAGAAGATAGCACAACGAATGCAAAAAGTGATAAAAACGCCCATTCGTTTTGGAGAGTACACCATTCAGGTAACAAGTAGCATAGGGATTCATATCATCACTCCCGGTAGCCAAAATGAAGTATTGATACTGACGGAGGCTGACAACGCCATGTATCAGTCTAAAGCGATAAAGAAAGGCAGCATTACTTTTTCTGACGACTTAGCTAAGTCCGGCTACCTAACAGCAAAAATCGGTGTTAGCGATATTGACCAAGAACATGAAGAGCTTGACGGCTTAATTCACTCATTATTAAACAGTAAGACAATCACGCCAGAGAATATCAGGAGTCTAAAACGGGGTTTAAAACGGCACTTTAACTCTGAAGAGAAACTGAGCAGTGAATTAGAATTAAATATGACAGCCGAACATATTCAAGATCACCATAAGATACTCACGTTGTTTTCAGATATTGATACAAAATCAGATAGCTATTTAACGACAGAGTTCGTGACTATGCTTAGTGAACGAGTATCACAACATACAGTTGAGCATGATCAATTGTTATGTAGAGTACCCCAAACACCTTAGAGTACTCACATTGACATTAGTTAATATCGAGAACGATTTTCCCGCGAGTTCGACCCGACTGACTCTGCAAATGAGCATCAACGATCGTTTCTAGTGTGAAATGATGTTCAATCAAAGGCTTCAGTTGTTCGGATGCGACGAGTGCATTCAGCTCTTTCAAGATTCGACTACTTGGTTCAATAAACACAAATGCGCCTCGCGCTTGGTGAGCTGCGGCTAATGCTTCATCAGGTTGCTCAACAATCGATACCAGCATACCGCCTTGTTTCAACAATTCCCAAGAGAGCTTTTGTATCTCGCCACCTAATGTATCGACCACAACATCAACGGGTTCAATTTGTTCGTTCAATGGAGCCTTTGCATAATCGACAGCTTGATCTGCACCGAACTCTTTCAATAATGCTTGGTTTGCTGCTGATGCCGTCGCAATAACCGTTGCTCCTTTTGCTTTCGCGATTTGAATCGCTAAATGCCCAACACCACCAGCACCTGCATGAATAAGCACTCGCTGTCCCGCTTCTACTTTTGCGACATCAACCAAGCATTGCCATGCAGTAATACCCGCTAGTGGTAGAGCGGCAGCTTCAGAGAAATCAAGTTTTGATGATTTCAATACCGCTTCATCTGCTTTCACCGCAATAAAGTCAGCATAGCTACCGTCACGATTGATCGCAGGGCGGCTGAATACTTCATCGCCCACCTTAAACTCAGTAACCTTGGAACCCACTTCAGTGACGATGCCAGCCACGTCCCAACCCAGAGTCACAGGTAAGTCATAAGGAATAAACGTTTGTAAATAACCTTCACGAATTTTCCAGTCCACAGGATTTATGGCTGCAGATTTTACCTGTATCAAAATATCATCATCGTTGATGATCGGCTTTTCTATATTGTCTAATTGTAGAGTTTCGGTGCCACCATATTGGTGAATTCGGACAGCGCGCATAGGGAGTTCCTCTTGTGATTTCTTTGTATCAAATATCGATTATAGCGCTTCGCCATTAACCGTTAGTTTTACATCAATGTTTCCACGTACTGCATTTGAGTATGGGCATACCTGATGGGCAGTATTCACTAGCTGAACCGCTTGCTCTTGATCTAGGTCTAACTCTACAGAGAGACTCACTGATAACGCAAAACCACCGTTATCATTTGGACCTATACCTACTGTTGCAGTGGTTGGTGCTGATTGAATGGCCACTTTCATTTCACGGGCAACGTGCAAAATTGCGTTGGAGAAACACGCTGAATAACCCGCTGCAAATAGTTGCTCAGGGTTTGTTGCTTCCCCTGTTCCACCCATCTCTTTTGGATAGCTTAACGCGACAGAGAGTTTATTATCATCGGTAGAAACTTGTCCGTTACGCCCTGCAACTGCTGTTGCTGATGTTGTGTAAAGTGTCGTCATGAGTATTAATCCTTCATCGGTTGAGTATTAGTGCGTTATTCGCACATTAATGTTCAATGTTAATTGCGCGAAATTCAATTGCGCACAACCTAGTTTGAAGAATAGTAATTGAAATAAACGCGGTGCGCAAGTATATTGTGCACAATTAATTATTATTTATTTAGGCAATCAACATGAACGAGCAAGAAAAAGAGAATTATCTCAGCTTGGATAATCAGGTCTGTTTTGCGCTTTATAGCGCTTCCAATGCAATGGGACGTGCCTATCAACCGCTATTAAAAGCCTTAGACCTCACTTATCTACAGTACATTGTTATGATGGTCCTTTGGGAGAAGCAATCAATAAACGTCAAACAGTTAGGTCAAGAGATGCATCTAGACTCAGGCACGCTTACCCCACTGTTAAAGCGCTTAGAGGCAAAAGGCTTTGTCAATCGAACTCGAAGTCAGGAAGATGAAAGAATTCGTGTTATTTCTGTCACCGAACTCGGCATTCAGTTACGCGAAAAAGCGAAAAATATCCCAAGCGAGATGATGTGCATGTCTAAGATGAACATTGAAGAGCTTATCCAACTCAAAAAAGAGTGTGAACAGTTACTGGCAAACCTCACGGAGTAAACCTTATGGCAAAGCTATCGAGTCCATCTTGTGACAGAAACAAACAGCCCATCGTCGAACAGTTGTCTCACTACTTCAAAGACAGCAAGCGTGTGTTAGAAATTGGTTCTGGCACTGGTCAGCATGCCTATTTTTTTGCTTCTCAGCTCCCTCACTTAAACTGGCACACCAGTGATAGACCAGAAAGCCACCCCAGTATCCATGCATGGATTGCCCATTCAGATTCCGAAAACATCATCAAACCGATTGAATTCACCGTTGGAATCGATGGATGGCCAAACCCAGATATCGACGCGGTATTTACCGCAAACACCACCCACATAATGCAGCCACATGAAGCAAAAACCATGATGGAGATGGTCGCCAACAATCTGCCTAAAGGGGCGATATTTTGTCAATATGGTCCGATGAATGTCGAGGGTAACTTCACCTCAGAGAGTAACCAAGCCTTTGACCAAACCTTAAAACAGAGAGGATTTGGCGGCATTCAAGATATTGAACAATTAATCATTTGGGCGGAGGGGTTGGATCTCATTGCAACCATACCAATGCCCGCTAATAACTTTCTATTGGTGTGGGAGAAGTAATGTCGAAACCAAAGGAAAAGGGAAAGAACCTGGGCATTCTGTTTGAGCTAGTCAGATTTGTTCAACCCTACAAGGGACGAGTCGCCGCTGCACTTATCGCACTGGTTTTTACCGCCGCACTAACCTTATCCATCGGCCACGGTGTACGTATTTTGATTGATGAAGGGTTTGCCCAACAGTCAATACAAGATCTTGGTACTGCGATTCAAATCATCCTTACCATCACTGTGTTTATCTCTATCGGCACCTTTTTCCGTTTCTATTTGGTCTCTTCTGTGGGTGAGAGGGTCAGTGCTGACATTCGACTTGCGGTATTCAATCACGTGATTACTCTACACCCTAGCTACTTTGAAACCAATGGCAGTGGTGACATCATGTCTCGGATCACTACCGACACCACCTTACTACAGAGTATTATTGGCTCATCATTCTCAATGGCCATTCGCAGCGCGTTAATGTGTGTCGGTGCCATCATCATGTTGTTTGCTACTAATATCAAACTGGCTTTAATCGTCTTAGCATCGGTCCCTTTCATCCTAGTTCCGATATTAGTGTATGGCCGACGTGTTAGGGCGCTATCCCGTCAGAGCCAAGACTCTATGTCTGATGTGGGAAGCTACGCTGGTGAAGCGATAGAGCACATTAAAACGGTTCAAAGTTATAGCCACGAAACCCAAGAGAGCGCCTCGTTCTCAATTGAAGTAGAAAAAGCCTTTGAGATTGGTCGTCAACGCGTTAAGCAACGTGCCATTTTAATCTCAGGCGTTATCGTGATTGTATTTAGTGCTATCTCCGGCATGCTATGGGTTGGTGGAACCGATGTTATTAATGGCACGATGTCGGCAGGAGACTTAGGTGCCTTTGTCTTCTACGCCATCATGGTGGCCTCATCCTTAGCAACCATTTCCGAAGTACTTGGCGAACTGCAACGCGCAGCAGGCGCAACAGAAAGGTTGATTGAGATATTGCAGGTTGAGAGCCATATCCTTGCTCCTAGCCAGCACGTCACCTCAGCTGACACTCTTTCCGCAGAAGTGGCGTTTGAGGATGTCACTTTCCACTACCCTTCTAGGCCAGATCAAGCGGCCACTGACCATCTAGTATTAAAAGCAGAAGAGGGAAAAGTTCTGGCGCTGGTTGGCCCGTCCGGTGCAGGAAAAACCACTCTATTTGAACTGCTACAACGTTTTTATGACCCCCAATCAGGATCGGTTACTCTTGGTGGCGTCGATATTCGTCAATTTGATCCCAACGATCTGCGTAGACAGATGGCATTGGTGCCACAACAACCTGCTCTATTTAGTCATGACGTCTTTCACAATATTCGTTACGGTAACCCAACAGCCACTAATGAGCAGGCGATAGAAGCGGCTAAAAAAGCTCATGCGCATGAGTTCATCATGTCACTACCACAAGGCTATCAAAGCTTCCTTGGTGATAAAGGAGTCAGGCTCTCAGGAGGTCAACGCCAGCGTATTGCCATCGCTAGAGCCATCTTAAAGGATCCCAACATACTGCTTCTTGATGAGGCTACCAGCGCGTTAGACAGTGAGAGTGAGCATCATGTCCAGCAAGCCCTGCAAGCGTTGATGAAAGGCAGAACAACCTTAATTATTGCGCATCGCCTTTCAACCATTCAACATGCAGACCGAATAGCCGTATTGGATAAAGGTCATTTAGTTGATGTGGGCGATCATCAATCACTACTGAAAAGTTGCGAGCTGTATCAACGTTTGGTTGAGCTGCAATTCAAACAGCCATAAACCGTCGAGGTCTATTGTGGACAATGAACAAAATCGAGTAAAAAAAGCCACGCGTATTGAGAGCGTAATGAACTCCGCCATGTGGCACTTAGGCCAACGAGATCTCACAGAGAGTGAATTGCTCAAGAAGCTTCGAGTTAAAACAGATAATGAAGAGTGGATAGCCGGCACCCTAGAGAAACTGCGTGGTTTTGGCTATCTCAAATCGGATAATGAATTTGCTGAAAAATTCGCAGAACGGTCGTTTTCCAGCGAATATGGCTCTGGCTACATTCTCGAAAAACTCAAAAAAAAAGGGCTCAAAGAAACACAGATCCGTGAAGTCATTACCCAAGTAAAAGCAGATCGGCAGATCGATGAGCAGACCATCTTGAACGATCGAATTAATCAGCACTATCAAGCCTTCGACATGAGTAAAGAGAAACTCACCTCTGCCCTGCAAAAAAGAGGGTTTAGCTACTCTCAGGTCAATGACGCGATAAAACAACACGCTTGCTTCCATCAGCTGCAAACCAATCTAGAGATCAAAGCGGAAAAAGCCGATTTAGAGAAAGAGGTGATGAAATATGTACGTAAAGGCAAAGGGCTTACCGTTATTCGCCAAGAGTTGCGTCAACGTAAAATCGACACCACCGATCTTGATGACTTAGTAGAGCGGCTAATTAACGCCGAAGCGATCGATTTCTATACCAACTGCTTAGAACAGCTGCAGAAGAAGTCCTACGATCTCAACACCCATAAAGAGCGCAGCAAAGCCTATGCGATGTTAAGTCGTAAAGGGTTTTCATCAGAAGAGATTAAATACGCCATGAGTGAAGAGGAGTAGATACATGATGAAGGTGAATGAGTGCGTCTCTTTTATGTTGATTGATAACGGCAATGTCTTACTTGAAAAGCGCTGTAAAAATAAAAAAACAGATGCAGGGGTAACGAACATTCCTGGCGGGCACATTGAAGAGGGTGAAAATCAGGTTCAGGCATTATGACGTGAAGTGAGTGAGGAGTTAACGGTCACTGCAACGTCATACAAGCATCTTTGCTCACTTTATCACCCAACGAGTGAGTTACAGTTAATTCATTATTACATTGTGGATGGCTGGGAGGGAGAGATCTCAGCACAAGAAGCCGAAGAGGTTCAATGGCATCCATTGTCATCCGCTCCAGTCGGTATTGAAGCGGATCATTTAGCTTTATCTGAATTCCGCAGAGTGGGTGTAAAACTACGAAACACTCTATGCTAATAGGACTATTGACCCTATAGCGGGAAGGCGAAATGGGTTATCGCCCTCGTCATGTATCAGTCCGAATACAATTAGCCTCGGTTAATCGTGATATCGGATATATATCCACGTTTTGTACTCACCAACGCTTGTTTTAGCATACCTGCAGCTTCCAATGCAGTCATGAAGGTTGAGGTATTAAGATCTTTGCCACTGGTTTCCCAAAAACGGGTCGCCATTCCACCGGGATAGACGGAGATTATCTTCATCGGGCAATCCTTTAGCTCTAAACGCAATGACTCAACAAATCCACGTACCACCCATTTTGCAGCGCAATAGGTTGACTCCCCAGATTTCCCTGCTTTTGCAGCCGTTGACATGACTACAACGACATCCACTTTTTGGTTGCGATATCTCCGAACCAATTCTCGTAAAAAAAAGATCGTTGAGGTCACGTTATTATCGAGGAGCTGCTTAATCGCAATGGGGACTTGTTCTTCAATACTGCCAAAGTAGCCACTGCCGGCACAATGGATCACAGTGCTTGGTGCTTCCGTTAACGAATCGAATAACTCAGATACGCTTCGTGGATCACATAAGTCAGCACTGCAGGTAACGACTTTATCATTCAATGGAGCACTTATTTGCTCTAGACGTTGTTGATTACGTCCGGTCAGAGTCAATAACGCACCATCGTCACTATACAAACCCGCCAACGCTGCACCTAACCCACTGCTCGCTCCAGTAATCATGATCATAAAAATTCTCAGGCAATTTATAGTGCCCCTAATGTAGCCTGTTTATTCATCATTTTCATAATTCAAATAACAACTTGAACAAAGAATAAAATCCCCTCCAATTTTTACCATATGCAATTGGACAATCTTAAAAGACAACACTACCTTGGATAGAGCAATATCTGATTGCCGCAGAAGTTAGTATCTCTGTTATTCATAAATATTTTTACCAATCGGTAAATG